>JANNNL010000099.1:0-5314 GCA_031398525.1 Actinomycetes bacterium
CGACGCCTCCAGCCCCAGCCCCAGCCCCAGCCCCAGCCGCTGGAGCGTTGTCAGACGAGCGGCGTGAAGTTCGTGACGAGGTCGATCAACAACCGGGTCCCGTAGCCCGTCGCGCCCTTGGCGAGCCACCCCTCGTCGCCGTCCATCTTCATCGTGCCGGCCATGTCGATGTGCGCCCATGGCACGTCGCTGGTGAACTCGTCGAGGAACAGCGACGCGGTGATCGTGCCGGCCATCGGCCCACCGATGTTGCGCATGTCGGCGACGTGGCTGTCGAGCAGCTTGCGGTACTCCTTGGCGAGGGGGAGCTGCCAGACCTGCTCATCGGTACGATCCGAGGCGGCCTTGACCTGATCGATCCAGCCCTGGTGATTGCCGATGACCCCCGCGATCTTCAGGCCCAGGGCGCTCATGCACGCCCCGGTCAGCGTGGCGATATCGACGATCGCGTCGACCTTGTCCTCCACCGCCAGCGACAGGGCGTCGGCGAGCACCAGGCGGCCCTCGGCATCGGTGTTGTGAATCTCGACGGTCTTGCCGTTGCGGATGGTCATCACATCGCCGAGTTTGAGGGCACTGCCCGACGGCATGTTGTCGGTACACATCAGATAGCCAGTGACTTTGGCCTTCACCTTCATGCCCTTCAGCACCGACATCGCCCCGAGCACCGCGGCTGCCCCGCTCATGTCCATCTTCATGTTGACATGCATGCCGTCGGACGGCTTGAGCGAGATGCCACCGGAGTCGTACATGACGCCTTTGCCGACGAGGGCGATGTGGCCCCTGGGACTGCGCGGGGTGTAGGCGAGCTTGATCATCCGCGGCGGCTCGGTCGACCCGGCATTGACGCCGAGCAGACCACCGAGCCGCATCTCGGCGGCCTGCGCCTCATCGATCACCTCGATCGTCAGACCCGACGCAGCGGCCACTTCGACTGCGCGATCAGCCATTATCCGGGCGGTCAAATGGGCGGGTGGGGTGTTGGCGAGGTCGCGGGCGAAGCGGGTCGCCCCGGCGGCGGCCGCTCCCAACTCGGCCCCGGCGGCCGCCCCTACCGCTCGCCCCGCGCCGACGACAAGGGTGAGCCGCTCCAGCTTCGATGCCCCCGACTTGTCAGCCTTCAACTCGACGAAGCGATATGCGGCGAGCATGACCCCTTCGACGATCGCTTGGGCAGCCGCACGCGAGTCGACGGCCGCAAGATCGGCCAGCGACGTGGCCAACGTTGCTCGCTTCGCCGCGGCGCGAGCGAGTGAGGCGCCGGCGTTGCGGAGTGCCGCGACGGTGAGATCCTTGGGGGTACCGATGCCCACCGCGATCAAGGTCGGGCCGGTTGCCACCGGGAGCACCAGCGTCTGGCCGAGCTTGCCCTCGAATCCATGGGCGACCAGGGCGGCGCGCGACAGTCCGAGGGTCCTGGGAACCGTTCCTTCGCTGGCAACCGGCACTCCCACGACATCGGTGTCGCGAGGAACGGAACGGGCGATCTCGACGTAGAGGCTCATGACCCCAGTCTGGTCGGTCGACCGGGCATCTGCACGGACGCTATGTTGGTTGCGCGCGCAACTGCACTGTTGCGAACCGATCGTCCGCCGCGTGCGTTTATGTGGATGGAGATCGGTGTCCCGAGTCCGTCCAACGCACAGGAGATTCCATTGAAACGCTGGCAGAAACGCACGTTGGCCGGGGTGATCGCCGTTCCCGTCCTGGTCTTCGCCGCAATCCTCATCTACGCCAAGGTCATCAACAAGGCCGACGAGGAAGCCGCCGATGAGTTCAAGGACCGTGCCGCCCAAGCCCAACAGGTCACCACGGCCGCGTCGACGCCGACGACCACACCGGCCGTCGTGGTTTCAGAGACCCCCGCGACGGTCGAGGCCGTCGCCACGGCCGCCATCGACTCGCTCACCGGAGTGTGGTCCGTCGATGGAACGGGCGACATCTACGTTGGCTATCGCGTCGAGGAAGTCCTTGCCGGGGTCAACACGACGGCCACCGGAAGGACCACGCAGGTGACCGGGAGCGCGACGTTCGACGGGGTGACGATGTCGGCCGCCGAGTTCACTGCCGACGTCGCGTCGATCGCGAGCGATCAGTCGCGCCGCGACGGTCAATTCACCGGCCGAATCATGCAAGCCGACCAGTTCCCGACCGCATCGTTCCAGCTCACCCAACCGGTCACGCTGGCGGGCGTGCCTGCCGAGGCCGAGGTGGTCGACGTCAGCGCGACGGGTGATTTGACGCTGCATGGCGTGACCAAGTCGGTCACCTTTGACCTGCAGGGATTCGTTGCCGGGGGCAAGCTGACGGTCACCGGAGCGATCCCGATCTTGTTCGCGGACTATGCGATTGAGGACCCCTCAGTCGGGCCCGTAGCCACCGAGGACAACGGGCTTCTGGAGTTCCTCTTGGTGCTGACGAAGGGGTGAGGGCCGCGTATAGAGTCGCGCTCGGGGACGGCACTCAGGCGACCCCGCAGGACATGAGGTGATATTCAAGTGGCAAACGGCGTCGTCAAGTTCTTCAACGATCAGAAGGGCTACGGCTTCATTAAGCAAGATGATGGGGACGACTTGTTCGTTCACTTCTCGAACATCGAGGGCAAGGGCTTCAAGAAGCTCGAAGAGGGCCAGAGCGTGGAGTTCGAGGTTGCCGAGGGCCGTAAGGGCCTCGAGGCGACCAACGTCCGCGTCGTCTGATACCCGCACTCGGGGCACTCAGCTCGTGAGTGTCTCTACATCCATATCTCGCACATCCGTGACTGTCGGCTGACTTCGGGCCCACGCTTCGGCAAGCGCCCGATATCTCCCCCGGTCCATGGCCATGAGTTCGTCATGCGTGCCGTACTCGGTCAATTCTCCGCCGTCAACGACGCCGATTCGGTCGGCCCGACGCACGGTTGAGAGTCGATGGGCCACGACGATCACCGTTCGTTCGTTCATGAGATGTTCCATGGCGGCTTCCACCTCGGCCTCGGTGCCGGGGTCGAGGTTGGAGGTTGCTTCATCGAGTACCAGTACCGCCGGGTCGACCAACGCGGCCCGAGCCAGCGAGACCAGCTGCCGCTCCCCCGCGGAGAGGCGACTCCCCCGCTCACGCACCTCGGTGTCGAGCCCGTCGTCGAATCGATCGAAGTGGTCCCACGCCCCGATGCGTCGCACCGCGGCGTCGACGTCGGCGTCGGTCGCCGCGGGCTTGGCAAGTCGCACGTTTTCTCGGATCGTACCGCCGAAGAGGAACCCCTCCTGAGGGACGACGGCGATTCCCGTCCGCAACGAGTGGGTGGAGATTTGACGCAGGTCGATACCGCCGTACGTGATCGAACCGCTGGTCGGGTCGTACATACGGGCGATCAATTTGGCCAGCGTCGACTTACCCGCCCCGGTCGGGCCGACGAGGGCAAGCCGCTGGCCTGGGGGCACCGACAACGACACCCCCTTCAAGACCGCGTTGCCCGTGGCGTAACTGAAGCCCAGATCGCGAACCTCGATCGTGGCGGCCGCAGGCAACTCGACGGCGTCAGGGGCCTCGGCCACGTCGGGTTCGGTATCGATCAGGGCATAGAGCTTGTGCAGCGCGGCGCCGGCCGACTGCATCGAGTTGTACATCTGCGACAGCATCTGCACCGGTTCGAACAGGCTGGAGAGCAGCAGCACGAAAGCGGTGACGGTGCCGAGCGATACCCGGCCGTCATGGACCATCCACCCGCCGACGCCGACGATCAGGGCGGTGCCGACCATGCCGGCCAACTCGATCAGACCGAAGTACCAGGTAGACACCGTGACGCTTCGGCGATGCGCCTCGAACAGGCTGGCGTTTGAGGCGTGGAACCGGCGGATCTGCTCGGTCTCACGGGCATACCCCTGGATCACACGGACGCCACTGAGGCCCTCTTGCAGCGACGACAACACGTTGCCGACCCGTTCGCGAACCGCCAGATACGCGGCGTTGGCGTCGTGCTGAAACTTGAACGAGGCAACAATGATCACCGGGAACACCACCAGAACGACCAGCGTCAACTGCCACGACAACATCGCCAGTACCACGATGGCCAACACAATCAGCAATAAAGCCGACAGGAATTGGAGCAGGCCCCACTGGACGATCTCGGCCATCGTCTCGATGTCGGCGGTCATTCGGGCGACCAGCACACCGGCCTTCTCGCGGTCGAAGAAGGCCATCGACTGGCGCATCAAATGGCGGAACACTCGCACACGCAGATCGCGCAGGAAGCCCTCACCCGCTCGGTTGACGAACACGAACTGCTGGCGCGACACCACGTAGTTGAAGCAGACCACGAGCACATAGCCCATGACTGCGATGTTCAGCGCCCGTGCGTTGTTGGCGCGAATGCCGTGGTCGATGCCGGCTCTCACAAGTAGTGGACCGGCCAACGTGCACATCACCGACAGCGTGACGAAGCCGAACGCGCCGTACATCTGCGGGCGGTGATCTCGAGCGTCGGCGAGGATCCGGCGGCCGACATTGCGGGCCTGCGCCCGGTCGATGCGGTCTTCGGGGGCGACTCCCCCACCGGCCCACATCAGCTCGTCACCCGGGCATCGACCACCGTGTCGGCGTCGTCGCCGATGTCGGTGTCGGTGGCGGCCCACGCCGAGAGCACCTCGCGATAACGCGGTTCGGTGTCGAGCAGATGTTGATGCGCACCAACGGCTGCCACCCGGCCCTGTTCGATGAGCACGACCGAGTCGGCCATCGCAATCGTCGCCGGTCGGTGGGCGATGACGATCGTGGTCCGCCCGGCCATCACCATTGCGAGTGCGTCGCGGATCTCATGCTCCTTGGCCGGGTCAACCGCCGAGGTGGCGTCGTCGAGGATCAGCACCCGCGGGTCGGCAACGATCGCCCGGGCGATGGCGATGCGCTGTCGTTGTCCACCCGACAACGAGTAGCCGCGCTCACCAAGAACCGTGTCGTACCCGTCCGGCAGGTTGTCGACGAAGTCGTCGGCACCGGCCAGTCGAGCGGCCCGCTCGATCGTCTCCATCGAGGAGTCGGGGCGGGCGAAGGCAATGTTGGCGCGCACCGTGTCGTGGAAGAGGAACGTGTCCTCGAAGACGACACTGACCGATCGGCGCAACTCGTCGAGGTCGAGTTCTCGCAGGTCACAACCATCAAGGCGAACGCCACCCGCTTGGGGGTCGTAGAACCGCAGGAGTAATCGGGCCACCGTCGACTTGCCCGAGCCGGTCGCCCCCACCAGGGCAATCGACCGTCCGGCAGGCACGTCGAGCGTGAACCCATCGAGGATTGCGGCGGCATCGGCGGCCGCGCCGTCGTCGGCGTCATAGGC
>JANNNL010000119.1:0-9268 GCA_031398525.1 Actinomycetes bacterium
CCGGCCCAGGAACGTCGACATCACCACGACAAGCACCAGGAACGGCAACGCCTGGGTCTGGTCGACGATACCCATCAACAACGACTCGGTCCGCCCGCCGCGATACCCGGCAACCACCGCCACGACCATGCCGACGCTGACCGCCAGCACGGCCGAGATCGCCGCCACCGCTAACGACACGCGGGCCCCGAACAACAACTGGGCGAACAGGTCCTGGCCGATGTCGTTGGTGCCCAACAGATGATCGCCGCTGGGTCGAGCGTAGGGTCGCCCGCTGGTCGAGCGCGGGCCATGGCGGGCGATCCATGGCGCGAAGATCGCCGCCACCACAATCAGACCGAGCAGCATCGCCCCGACAACGCCGAACACCCGGGCGGTGCGCGAGAGGCGTCGTCGGGGGCGCGTGGCGGGAACGGCCGAGTCGGCTGCGGAGGCCATCAGGTCGCCACCGGGCTCGTCGGCGTCGCACCCATCAGCGCCGCCCGCGCCGACCGCGCACCCGCGGGTCGAGCAATGGGTACAGCATGTCGTTGAGGAAGTTGGCCAGTACGACGCCCAACACCAACAGCAGGGCAGCCCCCTGGATCACTGGATAGTCGCGAGCGACGACACTTTCGTAGATCAGTCGACCTAGACCGGGATACGAGAACACGCTTTCGACGACGGCGGCACCACCGACCAACGTTCCGATGCTCATCAGGACGATCGTCGACACCGGCAGCACGGCGTTGCGCTGAGCGTGGCGTCTCACCTGCGCAGGGGTCAGACCGCGGGCTTCGGCCCCCAGGATGTAGTCCTCTTGCAACTCCGAGATCATCGCCGAACGGGCGACCAGAAACACCGGACCGATACTGGCGATGACCAAGGTAATCAAGGGCAACACCAACCGCTCGAGTATCCCGCCGATCAAGGCCATGCCTTGTGCCCCAGACCACGGCCGAGCCCCGAAAGTCGGAACCCATCCCAGTCGTACGGAAAAGACCAGCAACAACATGCTCCCAACGAAGAACGGTGGGGTTGAATCGGCCAGCAAGACCGCGGACAGCGCTCCGACGTCATTGCGACCGCCTCGCCGCCATCCCGACCGGAACCCGAGAAATACCCCGATCAGGGTGGCGATCAACAGCGAACTACCGACCAACAACACCGTCCAACCAACTCGTTCGAAAAGCACGTCGCGGACCGGACGGCCATAGCGAGCGCTGACCATCAGATCGCCGTGGACCAGGCGATTCAGGTAGTGGACGTACTGTTGCGGAGCGGGCTGGTCGAGTCCGAACTGTTGCAGCACCTGTTGACGGTCCGCCTCGGTCAGGCTGCCCGCCGATTCGGGTGGCATCAGATAGTCGACGACGTTGCCGGGTGCCAGCCGGGGCATGGCGAAGTTCAGGCTGACGGCGACGAATAACACGATCAGATATCGGACCCCAGTACTGAGGGCATGACGGCCAGCGGTCACCGCCACCCGAGATCGGGCCGACGGTGACGCACTGGCATCTACGACATCCAACACCTGAGCCGCTCGCCGGGCTCAGTCGTCGTCGTCGGTGGGAGCGGTCTTGCGCCGGCTGCGCATCAGCAGTCCTCCACCGGCGATGCCCACTGCCCCGATGCCAACCACCCACGGCAGCGCACTTCCACCGTTGTCTTCACCCGAGGAATCCGCCGGGGTCGCAGCCACCACCGTCGCGGCCGGTGCCACTGCGGCCTCGGTGGCGGCAGTTGCCGGCTCGACCGCAGACGCTTCGGTGACAGCTGGTGCTTCGGTTACCGCCACGGCGACAACCTCGGGCGGGTGGGCGGCGGCGACGGTGTCTGGCAGGAACGACCGCTTGGTGAAGATTCCGTGGCCGGGGTCCGATACCCAGCCGCCGTAGGCGGCAGGTCGGTAGGCGTACTCGCCGGTGCGATACCACAGGCTCATACCGGGGATTTCGTCGGCGAGGATTTCTTCGGCAGTGTTCAACTCGTCGGCCCGTTCGTCCAGCGGGATGATCGTCGCGCCCTCGACGACCCCATCAAACGATGCGTTGGTGAATCCGCTGACGGAGACTCCGAATCCCTTGGCCCCCGGGCTATGGAAGAAGTAGTACAGCGCGTCGGGATCGACGTGAGCGTGAGCCTCGAGCGTCGAGACATAGGCGTCGTATTCCGGCACCGCGTCAACCGTCGAAGCGCGACGCTCGCGCAACGTCGCCGGATCGAGGCTCTCGACGGTGAACTTGACGCCGAGCGCCAGCGTCTGCTCGGCGACCAGTTGAGCGGCGCGGATGTCGCCGGGGGCGAACGAGTTCACCAGGATCGAGAACTCGAGCTTGGTGCCAGCGGGCGACGAGCGCACGCCGTCGGCTCCGGCGACGTACCCGGCGTCATCGAGCGACTTGACCGCGGCGGCCGGGTCGTATTCGTGACCCGGGGTCGGTGCCGCCCATGGCGAATCGGGGTGGATGAAGGTATCGCTACCCGGGACTCCCTGGCCGAGGAGCACCGTATCGACGATCGCTTGTAGGTCGGTCGACATCGAGATCGCCTTGCGCAGAATGGGGTCGCTGAGGGGTTCCTTGCGGGCGTTGAAGAACATCTGGGTGCTCTCGAACTTCGATCCCTTCAGCATGGCGACATCGCCACCGCCGGCGAACTCGTCACGAAGCTCGGGTGGCACGTTGTTGGCGACCATATCGATGTCGCCGGTTTGCAGGGCGGCAAAGGCCGCCGCCGGGTCCTTGACGACGACAAGTTCGAGTTCATCGACCGTTGGTTTGCCCATCACGTGGTTCGGGTTGGCCTTCAGCCGGTACAGCTGATCGGGCTGGATCTCGACGACCTGGTATGGCCCCGACCCGATCGGCAGGTCGGTCATCGTCTTGGGATCGGTGATCCCCTCCCACTGGTGCTTGGGAATAATGGCCAGGTCTGCGCCCGGCAAGGAGCGGAACTGGGGAGCCGGAGCCGAAAAATCCAACCGGACGGTCAACGGATCGAGCACCTCGCCGCTGGTGTAGGGGGGCACGTCGGCCACGTGATGGGAGTACCGACCGGCGGAACCCTTGTACGTCAGGTAGTAGTCGAAGGTGAACAGAATGTCGTCGGCGGTCAACGGTTTGCCGTCCTGCCAGGTCAAACCGGGCTTCAACTTGACCGTCCACGACGTGTAGTCGGCGTTTGGCTCGGCGCTCTCAGCCAACCACGAATCGGGTTCCGGCTTCACCTGCGACCAGAAGAGCGTGTCGTAGACCAGGTTCAAGAAGTCGTGGGTGTTCGGCGTCGACCCGAAGGTGATCGTGAACGGTGTGACGTTGTTCTCGGCCCCTGGAACGGCGATGCGTAGCTTCGCCGCGGTCAGTGGTGCTGGCACAGTGCCTGCCCCGCCGAGTTGTGGCCCGACCGTGGATACGAGCGCGCCGAGGACGGCGGTCACTAGCACCACTCGGACCGTCCCATGTCGGAAATGTCGACGAATCATCTCAGTTGTCCCCCAAGCTGCGCCGATCGAAGGGCCGACGCGTGGATGTCGGGACGGTATGTGTCAATGTCACTGAGCGTCAATATATGTAATTTGCACTGAGGTTGGACCGATGACGAACTTCGCGTACGCGGGGCGGGCGTGCAGGTGATGGGGGACAAGCGTGACGATCTCGTGGTCATACTCGCCGGCTATGGCGATCGTATGGACCGCTTCTTCGGCTCGAACCCAGGCTTTCGCTCGCGTATCGCGCACCACATCGAATTCCCAGACAATTCAGACGGCGAACTCGTGGCCATCCCGAGCGGATGCTCGATGAACAGCGATACCAGCTGAACGACGCCGCCCGACAAGCGATGGCGGCGTATCTCGCACGTCGGCGTCAACAACCACACTTCGCCAACGCCCGATCGGTGCGCAACGCCTTAGACCGCACTCGGCTGCGGCAAGCCAACCGACATGTTTGCGACAGGAACCGTGAGTCTGGATGATCTCAGCATCATCGACGGAGCCGACATTCGAGCGAGCCGCGTCTTCGGCCCGTCCCACCCCGGTTAGTTCCGAATTTCAGCGCGGTATCGAATCACCGGTATCGAATCACCGTATCGACTGGACAAGGTACGGGTACAGAAGTAAGTGTCGGTCGCCGCCGAACGGACCTATCCGCCGAGGTTCGGTCGCGGCGATCGACACTCAGCCGCGCTCGCCTCTGGGACACTGGGACCTGCGCGTTTGTCGCCGTTGTTTGGCCGAATCACATCTGGGGTACGAATACTCAATGACGATGCTCAGGCTAGAGCGACCCACTGCGTTCGAAACGTGGCCGGTCTGATGGAAGATGCCAATCAAACTGACGCGGCTTCGACGGACACCCCGCGCGAGCAGGAGTCGTCGGATCGGCTGGAACGGGAGCATGAACAACTCTTCCACGAGCTGCGCTCGATCATCCCCGGCGCCGAGGTGCTCTTCGCATTCTTGCTCTCCGTCGCATTCTCCGAGCGATTCCAACGCCTGACGACGGCCCAGGAGATCGCCTACTTCTCAACATTCATCACCTCGGCGTCAGCCGTAATCCTGCTACTGAGCCCGGCTGCATTTCATCGGGTTCGTTTCCGTCAACGGGACAAAGAGGCGATGATGAAGTCGGCCAATCTGGAAGCCATCGTAGCGTTAGTACTCATCTCACTATCGGTTGCAGGAACGATCTTCCTGATCACCGATCTGCTTTACGAAACGTGGGTAGCTGGAGTCCTCGGTTCAGTATTCTGGATCGGCGCATCACTGCTCTGGTGGGGGCATCCATTGTCTCGCCGATACCGCGAGGGCGGCCACGACAGTTCGTCCGCCAGCTAGCAAACAATCCGTTTCGGCGGCGGCGGCGAACCTCGACCATGGCACTCGACATCGACCGATACCAGGAACTTGTTGCTCCACTCCAAACGGACGATCTTGATATCGAACATGGTTTCGTCGACCAGCCGCTCTCGGACGACGTCCTGCGGTGCCTCCGCTACATGCACGATATCGAAATGCATACAGTCTGTTACCTACGCGACTTGCTCGTTACGTCGGCGCACAGGAATCCAGACCTGACAACCTTTTTGACATTCTGGAGCTTCGAGGAGTATTGGCACGGGGAGGTGATCGGTCGGGTCCTGGCAGCCCACGGCGAGCAGGCTGGGCGGCCCAGAGTGCGTGCGCTACGACGGCCTCGCCGCATGAGGGAGGCCGCCAGCCCCATCGTCCATATGACGGGATCGGCGATCGCCGGATCAGCGATGACCGCGGTTCACATGACGTGGGGAGCTCTCAACGAATGGACGACACAAGCGGGCTACGCGCGACTCGCCACTCTCGCCGACCATCCTGTGCTCACGCCGATGTTGCGACGAATCATGAAGCAAGAAGGTCGACACATCGACTTCTACGCTGGTGAAGCTCGGCTTCGATTGGAGGAGTCGGCGGGTGCACGACGGATGACGCGCTGGGCGCTGCGCCGCTACTGGGAGCCCGTTGGTTCCGACGTCATGCCGATCGCAGAAGTCCGGCACCTTATCCGGTTCCTCTTCGGCGGTCCGGATGGTGCAGCGATGATCGGACGCATCGATCGACGCGTCGACTCGTTGCCGGGTTTGGCCGGCTTGAGCCTCGGCGCTCACGCCTCGTGGAAGTACTCAAACCGGTGCGGCTCCGCTGGATTGACGACGCCTCGATCTTGAGTCTGGTTGCCTGAAGCGTGCTCTGGCTGGTCAGCGGCGTTGGCGCGGGCGACATCACCGCAATAGACGTCGCCGATTTCCGCGCGACTGAACGCCGCGAACAGCCGCACCAAATCGACAACCGACGCGATCAAGTAGGGTGTCCATCAGCGCCGCCCAGACCCTGCCGTGCTTCGAGAAAGGGAGGGGCGCGCATTATGGATTTTCATGCCAAGGCCGAGCGATGTTTCGGGGAACTGCCGAATGAACCGCGCGACCCGCGCTCAGGTTTGCCACTACTCGACAGCCTGGAGCCACGATGAGCTCGGCTGCTCTCAACGCCGTTCCGCAACTCGAGCCGTCGTCCTCGTCCACTCCGGGTGCATCGGTCCGGGCTGATGCCGGCCGAGGTCATCGCGATCACCCGGGCAGTGTCGCAGAGCCCGACAGGGGTGCAGCGCACGGCAGTTCGCCCTCGGACGACCTCACCGATGATCTGGCGGCCGACATGAATGTTCCTGCTGTTGCGAAGATCCTGGATGTCGTGTGCCGTGTGACGGGCATGGGTTTTGCCGCAGTTGCTCGAGTGACCGAGCATCGTTGGGTGGCGTGCGCAGTGCGCGACCTCGTCGATTTCGGGCTCGTACCGGGTGGCGAACTGGATGTTTGCACGACGATCTGCGACGAGATACGCGGCAGCGGTCAACTGGTCGTGTTCGACCACGCTTCGCAGCACGAGTTGTTCAGGACGCATCCAACACCGAAGCTGTACGGATTCGAGAGCTACATCTCGGTGCCGATCAACCGATCGGACGGATCGTTCTTCGGAACGCTGTGTGCCCTGGATCCTCGCCCTGTGTCGGTGGACCGACCCGAGATCATCGGCATGTTCGTTCTCTTCGCTGACCTGATCGCGGCGCACCTCGACGGTGCCGATCGGATCTCGGAACTGGCAGGACAACGCGCCCGACTGCAGGCCAACGATCTCCGCCTCAGAGATCAGCAGGCTGTGACGGCTCAGCAGATGGCGGAGCTTCGCGACCGAGAGGAACGCCTCCGTCTGGCGCTGGACGGCGGCAACCTCGGAATGTGGGACGTCGACCCTCGCTCGGGAGAGGCGACCTGGAGCCATCACCACGCGGCCATCCAGGGCTACGAACCGTCGGACCAACCACGGTCGCTCGACCAGTGGCAGCGACTCGTCCATCCCGACGATCGGGACCGGATCTCCGCCGCCGTCGATCGTGCCCGCAACGACCGCAGCTTGTTCGCCGAGGAACATCGACTGCATCGCGCTGATACCCAAGAGCTTCGCTGGATGTCACTGCACGGCCGCTTCTTCTACGACGACTCCGGCGAACCGATCCGGTTCACAGGAGTGTCGGTGGACATCACCGACCGCAAGGTCGTCGAGGAGGCAGCGCAGGCGCAGGAAGAACACGAGCGACGCGTCGCTCTGACCTTGCAGAAGGCGCTCCTGCCGAGCACGCTTCGTCGACATCCCAGCATCGACATGGAGGTCCGCTACCGGGCTGCCGATGTGCTCGCCAGTGTCGGCGGCGACTGGTACGACACCTTCGAGTGGCCCGACGGCAAGATCGGACTCGTGGTGGGCGATGTCGTCGGTCACAGCATCGAATCGGCGGCGACGATGGGGCGCCTGCGGGCTGCCGCCGCTGCGTTGGCCACCCAAATCCCGCCCGATCCCGGCGTGTTCCTCGATGTACTCGACGCGTTCGCGCGTGGACCGGATGGCACCGACTACGCGACGGCGATGTGCCTGATCGTCGACACGAACCTCGGAACGCTGACGTACAGCCTGGCTGGTCATCCACCCCCGATCGTCGTAGACAGCGACGGGCGGTGTGGCCTCCTCGACAAGGCACTGTCCATGCCTCTCTGCGTCGGTCCGGCCGGGCACCATCCCACTGCGTCCATCACCCTGCGACCGGGTGCGCTGGTCATTGCCTATACCGACGGACTGATCGAATGCCGGAGGGAACCGATTACGGACAGCATCGACCGTCTCATGCAACGCGTGACACAACTCGCCGATCAACCGGTAGCGGACATTGCGGACAACCTCGTCTCCGCCGCGACGGCCAGCGACGACATCGTTGCCGACGATGTTGTCATCGCCTGCTTCCGGTACGTCCCGCCAGCGGTCAGCAGGTCAACAGGTCACCAGTAGTGCGACCGGCCGCCGAACCCTCGACCTGATCTTCCGAGCAGCATCAAAACCGCGCCAACGATGAGCACGACGACCCCGATGGTCCACAGAACCGGGATGGCCAACACGATACCGAGCAGCAACAGAAGTAACCCGAGGATGATCATGTGCTGGGAGTACCCGCCGGCTCCCATCCGCAAACACGAAGTTCAAAGTCCGCGCGGGCGCCAATGGCCCGCCGCTCTGCCGCTCGACCACGTGCGCATCTCACAATCCCTGGGTGCTACGTATCGTCAACATCGACGCCGGGTATTGGCTTGAGGTCTCAACCCCCCCGAAGCCATTGTTTGAAAGGCCCTACCAATGTCTGACGTCGATGTAAATTCCAGATTCCTGAGTTCCGTTGGAGTCCATGTAGAAGACTCCGGAGGATCGGGACGACCGGTCGTTCTCATCCACGGTTGGCCGCTCTCCGGCGAGAGCTGGAAAGCGCAAGTTCCCGCCTTGACAACGGCTGGCTATCGAGTGATCTGCTATGACCGCCGCGGATTCGGCCTCAGTTCAAAGCCGGGTGGCGGCTACGACTACGACACATTGACCGAAGATCTTGAAGGCCTGCTGTCGGAACTTGACCTGCGGGACGTGACCTTGGTGGGCTTTTCGATGGGAGGCGGCGAGGTTGCTCGTTACGTGTCCAAATATGGCGAGGAACGGCTTCATAGCGTTGTTTTCGCAGCAGCAGTGCCTCCGTACCTGATGAAGACTGACGACAATCCCGACGGTCCGCTCACGCAAACCCAAGCGGATCAGATGAAAGACGATCTGACTGCGGATCGCGACACTTTCTTCAACGACTTCACGACCAAGTTCTTCTCGACCAACGGGACGTTGCGGGTTTCAGAGTCGCAGCGCCAGGAAGCAGTTGCGTTGTGTCACATGTCGGACGAGAAGGCTGCCCTGCAATGCATGGCATCGTTCGGCACTGAAGATTTCAGAAGTGACCTGCCCCAGGTGACGGTGCCGGTCTTGGTCATCCACGGAGACAGCGATGCGATTGTGCCCCTCGAAGGATCGGGTGCCCGCACCCATATGGCCATTCCCCACAGCCAGATGGTCGTCCTCAACGGCGCGCCTCACGGTTGCAACGTGAGTCACGCGACTGAGTTCAACGACGCGCTTCTCAGTTTCCTCAAGTCTTGAGGGTGCGTCAGTTCGGCCGCTGAGGGCCGAGTGATTGCGACGAAGCTCCAACAAATGCGACGAGTGCGACCTCCATCTGGAGGTCGCACTCAGTGCATTGAAACGTCAGTCTGCTTCAGGTTCGATGGACGACTCCTCGTATTCGTCGGAGCCGCCCTTCACCGGATCACCCGGTTGAGGAGTCGGTGGATCGGCTGGCATCGGCATCGGCGCGGGCTCGTCGGGAAGATCCGGCAA
>JANNNL010000142.1:0-15923 GCA_031398525.1 Actinomycetes bacterium
CGCCGTGCAGCGGGCACTGTCGAGTTTCGATCACCCTGCCGTTCATCGCCCGTTTCTGTGGGACCTAGCTGCCGGTCCCCAGATGGTGGGCCAGCGCATCGATGTGATCGCGGACCAGCAACTTCGTGGTCTGGTGGATCATCTCGTTGCGACCCACTCGCAACACTCGGTGCCGCGACTCGGCGAGCTTCGTACGGGGGTCGTGCACAACGACGCCAACGACTTCAACGTTTTGGTCGACCCGCTGAGCGAGCAGGTCACCGGAATCGTCGACTTCGGCGACATGGTCGTCAGCCACTCGGTCAACGACCTGGCGATCGCCTGTGCCTATGCGCTATTGGGCACTGATGATCCGTTGGCGACCGTTGTCGCAGTGACCCGGGGGTTTCACGCGGTGAACCCGCTGGCCGACGATGAGATCGCCGCGCTGTGGGGGCTGATCGGCATGCGGTTGGCGACGAGCGTCTGCATCGCAGCCGAGCAGCAGGCCGCCGCGCCCGACAACGAGTACCTCGGCATCAGCCAGGGCCCGATCGCCACGGCGCTGCCGCTGATCACCGCGATTCACCCCCGGCTGGCCCACTACGTGTTGCGCGCCGCCTGTGGTCTGCCGCCGGTGCCGCATGGGCTACACCTGGAGGCTTGGTTGCGAGCCAACCAGGCGACGTTCGCCTCGCCGACCGGCCATGACTTCCGCAACGGCCCGGTCGCTCCGCTCGACATGTGCGCGGGCAGCCTGTTGATCTCCAACGACTCGGCCGCCAACGGCCCGGTCGAACTGATGGCCCGGTTGCGCGGCGAGATGGCCAAGCACGGGGCCTCCGTCGGCGTCGGCGGGTACGGCGAGGCCCGGTTGTTGTACGCCGGTGAGGCGTTTGGCGGTGGCCCGATCACCGAGGAGCGCCGCACCGTCCACGTCGCGGTCGATCTGACGTTGGAGGCTGGTTCACCACTGTTCGCCCCGCTCGCCGGGGTCGTGCACGCCTTCGAGAACGCGACCGCCCGGTACGACTACGGGCCGGTGATCGTGCTTCGCCACACCACCGCTGCCGCAGCGAATATAGCCGATGAACAGGTGTTCTTCACGCTGTGGGGTCACCTGGGCATCGACTCACTCGACGGTCTGTACGTCGGGAGGCCGATTGCCGCGGGGGAGCGGTTCGCCTCGATCGGGGAAGCGCCGACCAACGGGGACTGGTGGCCGCACACGCACTTCCAGGTGATCCTCGACATGCTCGACGAGGACTGCAACATGAACGGAGCATGCAAGGCCAGCCAGTGGGACGCCTGGCGGGGACTGTGCCCCGACCCGAACCTGATCTTGGGCATTCCCGCATCCGGGGTCACCCAGCCCACGGTTTCATCCGAGTCGCGAGTTGCCCGTCGACGAGCGAGAACCGGCGGCAATCTGAGCGTTTCCTACGGCGATGTGCCGATGACGGCGGTCCGTGGCCGGATGCAGTATCTGTTCGATCAGACCGGCCGCGCCCATATCGATGCCTACAACAACGTTGCCCACGTCGGCCATAGCCACCCCCGAGTGGTCGAGGCTGTCACCCGCCAGCTCGCCGTGTTGAATACGAACACCCGCTACCTGCAAGACCAACTGCTCGACTACGCCGATGACCTGTGCTCCACCCTTCCCGACGAGTTGGAGGTGTGTTACTTCACTGCGTCGGGGAGCGAGGCGAACGAGTTGGCGCTGCGACTCGCCCGGGCCCACACCGGGGCCCGTGACCTGATCGTGATGGACGGGGCCTACCACGGCCACACCACCGGCCTGATCGACATCTCGCCGTACAAACACGACGGGCCGGGCGGCGCGGGCGCTCCCGACTGGGTGCACACCTCGCCCGTTCCCGACGTCTACCGCGGCCGGTATCGCTCCGATCATCCCGACGCGGGAGCCGCCTATGCCGCCGCGGTGGGCGAGGTGATCGAGCGAGTAATCGGTGGTGGTCGGCGGCTGAGCGGATACATCGCCGAGACCTGCCCAAGTGTCGGCGGCCAAATCATGTTGCCGGCCGGCTTTCTCGGCGCCGTCTACGATCAGGTCAGAGCGGTCCGAGGCGTGTGCATTGCTGACGAAGTGCAAACCGGGTTCGGGCGCATCGGCACGCATTTCTGGGCGTTCGAAGCTCACAACGTGGTACCCGACATCGTGGTGCTCGGTAAGCCGATTGCCAACGGCTACCCCATGGGCGCGGTGATCACGACGGCGGCCATCGCCAGCACCTTCGACAATGGCATGGAGTTCTTCTCGACCTTCGGTGGCTCGACGGCGGCCTGCGCGGCGGCCCACGAGACCCTCCGAGTCGTGCGCGACGAGGGTCTGCAGTCGCACGCGCTCGTCGTCGGGGACCACCTGCTCGCCGGCTTCCACGAGCTCTCGGCGCGGCACCACCTGATCGGCG
This sequence comes from Actinomycetes bacterium, assembly GCA_031398525.1. GTDB lineage: Bacteria > Actinomycetota > Acidimicrobiia > Acidimicrobiales > Ilumatobacteraceae > JANMJD01. The sequence goes on from JANNNL010000142.1 coordinate 2,415, forward strand.
ACGTCCGCGGGTCGGGGTTGTTCCTCGGTATCGAACTGGTCCGTGATCGCCACACGTTGGAACCTGCCGCTGCCGAAGCGAGCCTCGTCGTGCGCCGGATGCGTGAGATGCAGATCCTCGCCGGTACCGACGGTCCGCTGCACAACGTCGTCAAACTCCGCGGCCCGATGCCGCTGACCGTCCCCGACGCCGACCTGGTGCTCGAGGCGTTCGAGCGGGCGATCATCGGACTGTGACCGACGCCATGACCGGGACCGCTGGCGAGTTGTATCCGGGTGAGCCCCGCACCGTCTTGGGGGCACCTTCGTGTCGTCGTCGGTGTCCTACTGCTGGCTATCGTCGGGCTTCGAACAGGTCGTCGCTACGTCGCGTACGAGGAGGCGCCGTACCAGTCGACGACCACCACGGGCTCGTCGCCGATCACCCAGGCGTCGTGTCCGCTTGGCAACGACGTAATGTCGCCGGGCTTGGCGATGAATTCGCTGCCGTCGTCCATCAGGATCGCAAGCTGTCCGCTGACGTGGTACTGGAAGTGGGGAGCCTCGCAGCTCTGGGTCAGCGCGATCGGCTTCACGTCGTTCGACCACCGCCAACCGGGCTCGAACACGAGCCGACCGACTTCTCCACCACCAATCCGCACGATCTCGGCCCGACCGCTCGGAAACGCTCGGATTTCGTCGGGCTCATCGAAGCTTCGATGCTCGGTTACATGCATGCTCTCTCACCTGCCATCACGTTGGACTCCCGTGCTGCGGGTCGGAATGGCCAGTGGGGACGAGAGTGACTTCGTGCTCTTTGTACATCCCCGCATGCCAACAGTCAACGGGTTGCGCGTAATCCGGACGATCTCGTCGTGGTGACCGTGCGACGGGTCCGAAAAACCTGACTCGCAGCGAGTACTACATTGGCTCGGGCCTCTTCCTCCGCGTCGAGTTCGTTCGTGAACGCCAGACTCTGGAGCCTGCCGTCGCGGAGGCGAGCCTGGCGCAGTACGACGATCGTCGCTTGGTTCAGGGGGCCTGGAATAATCCGGGAAATCGAAGTGCGAGCCACGGCCGGCGCCCCCAGGCGACAGCGCGGCCGGTCACGATCGGTTTGATCAATCCGCCACGTTTATATCCGACCAGGAGGAACGACACGGGATCCACCGACATGTGAACGTCCGGCTTCGCTGCCGGACCACGCGTGACGGTGAGCGCATTGTCACGGAACTCGAACGTGGACGTGTCGTATCCCCGGCACCGAACCTCGATCGTTGCCGTGATGTCTCGCGCCGAATCCTGGACGAGCAGGTGGGGCGCCACTGCGTTGAAGAAGTCGATTGCCGGCAGCGCATCGAGACGATCGATCCGCCACGAGGCGCCGATAGTCCGCGCCAGGTCCAGCCCGTGAAAGAGAAACTCCCCGACCATTGCGCCGAGGACCGCCCGGGCCGGAAGGGCGATACCACCATGCCAGGCGATCATTAAGTCGTCGGGCCGCGCTCCCAGTGCCGCAACGACGCGAGCGCATTCGGTCTCGATGATGTCGGCCAACGCCTCGAGGTCCAGATGAGCAAGCGCCTCGAGGCGTGCCTGGTTCACGGATGCGCGGTCGTCGAGGTCGACGTAGGGGCTGGACTGACCCACCGCGACCTGCTGGTAGGCCGCGACTCCGCTGGCGAGGTGACATCCCAGATCACGAACCGTCCACATCGACCCGTCGATTCGCCGTTCGCTATGAACGCCCGAACGCAGCAGGCTCGTACAACGCCGACACGAACGGTCGACCGCGGCCGCGGCATCCGACACTGATCCGGTCATGCGTGCCTCCTGTGTAGGCCCGCGTGCGCGCGCCAGGTTGCGAGCTCGGGCGTCGAGCGAACCACCTGGGCGACTTGTGCGGGGCGGGTGACGGTCGGTGCGTGGCAGGCACCGGGCAGTTCGACGATGCCCGCTCCGGGAATGGCGAGCGCGATTGCTCGACCGGTCTCGATGGGGACCACGGCGTCGGCGTCTCCGTGGACGACGACGGTCGGAAGCCGGATGGCGGACAGATCGGGTTCTCGCCCGTAGCAGCACTCGAACAATCGTGCTGCGACCTCTGGATCTGCGTCCCGGAACAGGCTCTCACCCCAGGCGTACAGGTGCTCCGATCCAGCTTCGGTGAGGCAGTGGCGAGCAAACGCTCGGATCGTGGCCGGATAGTCCGCTCGCGCGCCAGCGGCGAGAGCGCCGACCGACTCATGGCTCACCGAGAACGGCGCGGCGACGAGCACGAGTGCCCGGAACCGCGATGGATCACGCAGGGCAGCGTGCATCGCGACGAAGCCGCCGAGTGATTCACCGGCCAGGACACAGCTGTCGACATCGTTGGCGTCGAGCACCTGGAATACGTCGTCGACGAGTGCAGCGAGGGTGATGCTGTTCGCTTCGGCGATCGAGAATCCGGTTCCTCGGGTGTCATACGACAGGCAGCGCCAGTCGGTCGAGAGTTCGCGGAAGGTCGGCTCCCAGGCCTCCCAGGATGCACTCCAACCGTTGAGGGCGAGCACGGTGTTCGGGCCGGGGCCGAACGAGACGGTACGCAGGGTGGCCTCGGCGAGTTGAACAAACATGTCCCGAGCGTGACCTGAGCCGCTGCAATCTCGCTGCAATGACGGTGCCGGTCCGTGGCGTGCTTGGAGGCGGTGCATAATTCCTCGATGGGACGCGTGCGGTTGGATGTGCTCGGCGCACTCGTGGTCAGTGACGAGGGCGGGACCATTCCGCTGAATGGTGATCGTCGCAGAACGCTGATGGCCGCGTTGGCTCTGCGCCGCGGCGTCCACTGCAGCGCGGCATGGTTGGCAGATGTGGTCTGGCGGGCCTCACCACCAGCGGGTGCTTCGGCGACGCTGCACAGCCACATTTCGATCCTGCGGCGGCTGCTCGACCCGGAACCGCAGCCTGGCGTGCCGAGCATCATCCGCACGGTGCCCGATGGCTACGTTCTCGACACCACCGAGTTGGATGTCGACGCCGACCGATTCATCGCGGCGCTGCTCGACGCTCGACGGACACTGGACCCCGCTTCGAGGCTCGAGCGCGTTCAGGCAGCACTGGATCTCTGGAGGGGAACGCCGTTCGCTGAGCACGCAGACCTCGAACAGTTCCAAGGGGAGGTCGCACGACTCGAGAACCTTGCCGCCGAGGCGCTGACGCTGCGGCTCGCCACGCTCGCCCTACTCGGGCGCGACGCCGACGTGATCGCCCACGGCGAGCTCGTGATGGCAGAGCACCCGCTGCGCGAACGACCATGGGTTTTTGTTGCCGAGGCGCTGTACCGCACCGGTCGCCAGGCCGACGCGCTCCGCACCTTGAGCAGGTTGCGCATGATGCTCGGCGACACGTTGGGGATCGTTCCTTCGGCAGAGGCGCAGGATTTGGAAAACCGGATCCTGACGCAGGACCCGACTCTGCGGCCGGGCCCCACGGCGATCGTTGCGACACGAGCCGAAGGTCCACGGACGCACTATGCATCCATCGACGGTGTGCACATCGCATACCAAGTGGTCGGTGATGTCGGCCCTTGGCTCGTCGCTGTGCCCCCGCTGGCTCAGAACATCGAGATCTGCTGGGAGGATCGTCATCACCGCCGATTGATCGAACGCGCTGCGGGCTCCTGTCGTTTCGTCCATTTCGATAAGCGGGGCACGGGCATGTCCGATCGTACGGCGGGGCTCACAATGGTCGAACGTGTCCGCGACTTCGCGGCGGTGCTCGACGACGCAGGGATCGACCGGGCGCTGTTGTGCGGCGTCAGCGAGGGTGGTGCCGTGGCCCTCTCGTTCGCCGCCGCGCATCCCGAGCGAGTTGCCGGGCTGTACCTGGTCAACACGTACGCACGAATGACGTTCGGACCCGACTACCCGATCGGGGTGCCAGTGGATCAGTACAACGCTCGGACCGCCTCCTGGGCGGCGACCTGGGGACAGGACTCGTCCGACCTCGTCGATTGGTTCGCTCCCTCGCTCAGCGACGATGCCCAGTATCGAGTCTGGCTCGCGCGCTACATGCGTCAATCGTGCAGTCCGGGAACACTCGCCTCGATCAATCGCGCGAATGCAACGATCGATGTGCGGGCAGTGCTGGGCGAGATCGAGGTACCGACGGTGGTTGCGCACCGTGTCGGTGATCGGGTAGTACCTATCGCATGGGGCCGCCATCTCGCCTTACACATCCGCGGTGCCAGGTTCATCGAGTTCGATGGAAGCGATCACCTTCCGTGGGTCGGTGACACCTGGGCCGAGATCGTGGATGTCGGTGTCGACCTGGCGCAGGCAACCGCCGGCCGGTAGGTAGGTCGTTCATTTATCCCGCTCGACGAGACGCGGCTCGAAGATAGGTGGACTTGCGGAGCAGCGCTCGTCGAATGATCGGGCGCAGTGGACGGATTGCCCGTCGCCTCCAGCCGACGACGGCCAGCATGTCGCGCACGTAGTCGTCGAACGTGAATCGTTGATACTGCAGCACTGCTTGACTCTCGGTGGTGTCCAGCCAATCGGTGTGGTACGGCGTGGTGCCGAACGCGGCGTCAGGAAGCATGCCGATTCCAACCGCCTCGAGCGGCTTCGAAATCAGTTCTCGCTGGTAGAGCTGGCACCGCGGCCCTCCGCCGATGAGGAATGTTCGGCCCCAGATCTCGCTCGAATCGATAGCGTTCGCGAGCGCCAAACCGACGTCCCAGGTGTGCACGAACTCGATACGGTCGGTGAGCGGCACCTCGAACATCAACGGGTCGATCGCGCCGAGTACCGCCAGCGGAATCACGGCCCCGAACCGCAGGATCGCCACCTGAAGTCCGCTGTCATGGAGTAGTGCCTCACACGCCGCCTTGTGGCGGGTGTAGTGGTCGGTCACCTTGATCGGATCGACCAAGGTTCGCGGTGGCGGCTGGTGCTGAGTCGGGCCGAACAAGGCCAACGACGATGCGTAGATGAGCTTGGGCGGAACGGGCGCAGCGGCGACCGCGTTGATGACATTCGTCGTGCCGCCGACGTTGTCGGCCTCGGCCGTCGCCGGATCATGGTCGCTGCCCGGCGGGATGATCGCCGCAAGGTGCACAACGATGTCGCAACCGGCGACCGCCCCAGCGACATCGACCGGTTGGCGAATATCGCCCCACACCACGTCGGCGATTCCGAGCCGCTTCGCCGCCTTTCGGTTGGAGGCAGTTGGCAAGTCGAAGCACCGCACGTCGTGCCCCCGACCGGACAGCTCGCGCAGCAGGCTATTCCCGACATTGCCGAACGGTCCGGTGATCAGCACCTTCATCCGAGGCTCGCCAACGCCTCGGCTTCGGTGTCGAACATCGTGACGAACGACGAGAAGCGCACGAGATCGAACACCTTCTTGTAGTGCGGGCTGGCTCCGGCAACAAGGATGACGTTCCCGGCCTTCTTGGCGGTCATCGCCACGGTGATCAGCACCGAGATCCCCGAGGTGTTGATGTACTGGGTATGCGACAAGTCCAACAACACCGTTGAGGCACCGTCGGCCGTCACCTGTTCGTACGCCCCCTTGACTGCGGCCTCGCCATCAGAATTCACATCACCGTGCAGCTCGATGACGGCCGCCGCAGGCTCGCGGCGGATCTGAACGTGAATTGCGCTGCTCACGCCGGTGTCTCCTTGGGTTCGAGGTGAATGACCATTCGGAACTGGCTCCCGAATCCGAGTTCAGGTTCAACGAAGTCAGCCTCGTCGACCAGGGCCTTGATGACGAAGAGACCCATCCCGCCGGGGGTTTCGAACCCGGCGAACTGCGCCTCCAGGTCGGGTGTCCTGACCTCCGTCGGTGGTGGCCCCGACCGGCCTTCGTCGGCGACATCGATGGCCAGACGATCGTCGTCCATCGTCATGGTGACGAACACCTTGGTCGTCACGTCGGAGGCATTGCCGTGCTCGACGGCGTTGATACACGCCTCGGATACTGCGGTCTTGACGTCTTCAACCCGGCTGTCGGAGAACCCCATGATTCGTGCGCATTGTTCGGCCAACGTCATCGCCAGCTTTTCGTAGCCCGTTTCGGACGGGATCTTCAGTTCAATGGTCCTCATCGGACCCCCTTCTTCGTCATGGTCTCTACCAGGTACCGGACTTCCACATCGCACCAAAGACGTCGTGATCGCGTAATCCAATGGACGCCAGGATCCCAATGGCCCGCTCCAGGCACTCCATCGCCTCGTGCTCCTCACCTGCATCGTGCAGCAGGCCGGCGAGATTGTCGAGCGAGTTGGCCAGCCCGTGGTCGTTTCCGGCGCGTTCGAACAATCCGACACTGGTCCGCAGACAGGCGGTTGCTTCTGCCGTCCTCCCGTCGGTCGCCGCGAGCAAACCTAGGTTGTTCCATACGGCAGCCTGCCCAGCGAGGTCGCCCAGTTTTTGGGCGATATCCAGGCTTTCTCGCGAATGAGCGGTCGCTCGGTCCGACCGTCCTGCTCGCAGGTGGACGATCCCCAGGTTCTTGTGAGCTTCAGTCAACAGAGCGTCGTCCGATGCGGTCCGGGCGAATAACAGCGCGAGCTCGGCGAGTTCCTCGGCGTCGTCGAGCTTGCCCTGGTGGCAATGGACCATGCTCAGCCCGGCATAGATACGGGCCGCTAGTCCGATGTCGAGATCGGCTTGGAGTTCGTTGATCGCCTGGTCGTACCGGCTCTCGGCTTCGTCGTATCGCCCCCATCGTTGAAGCGAACGGGCGGCTCGATGGAGCACCTCGGTGCGATCATGTGTCGAGCTGTCGGCGACTATCAGCGCCGCGTCGTAGTGGTCGATCGAGCGGGCGTATTGTCCGAGCAGATCGGCCAGATCACCCGCCGCCCGCCGCACCTCCAGCGCCTCCGATCCTTTCACGTTGGCTGTCGACGCATGCGCCAGAGCCCGTTCGAAGAACTCGAGCGCCGGACCATGGGCGGACTGCGCCGCCGTCTCGCGCCCGGCGATGGCGAAGTGCTGCCAGGCCTTCGCAGGGTCACCGGCGCGCTCGGCGTGGTGGCCGAGCGCGGCGGCCCGTCCTGACTCGGCGAGCGGGCGGCTCGATTCGATGGCGGCACCCGCCTTGGCGTGCAACAGCCTGAGGCGTTCGTCGAGTTGCATGTCGTAGGCGATCTGACGGAGCAGGGCATGGGAGAACGTCTTCCAACCCGGACGATCGGTCTTCGGAATCCAGACCCCCGCCCGCTCGACCATTGCTATGGCCTTGGCTAATTCCATCTCGGACAGCTCGTCGACGGTCATGAGCCGAAGAACATCGCAATTGAATTCGGTGCCGAGCACCGCGGCGAACTGAACGGCGACGCGCTGGGCGGCTCCCAGCCGGTCGATACGGCTCAGCAACACCGCAGCGAGGGTCAGCGGCAGGTCTCGTTCGATGGTGCCGGTCAGACGCCAGGGGGTTCCCTCGTCGGACACGAGCAATCCACGCTCACGCAGGTCGAGCACCAGTTGCTCGATGAACAGCGGGTTCCCTTCCGACCGATCGAGGATCGCGTCGATGAGATCCGCCTCGGCCGAACCACCGAGGAGCGTCTCGATCAATGCGCGGCCGCCGTTGACATCGAGCCCCGACAGGTCGAGCCGCTGATACGGAAATAACTGGTCGATTCCCGGCTGATCGCTGGGCTGCCCACCGCGCGGCCCACCGCGCGGCCCGATGGGTCCTCCCGGACGTTGGTCGACCAGAACCGCGATCGGGAAGCGGTGGGCGCTGCTCGCAAGTCGCGCCACGAGTGCGACGGAATCGGGATCGAGCCAATGGGCATCGCGAACATGAACCACGACGGGACGCCGCAGGCTCTCGGCCCGCAACAGATCGTCGATGCCCCGCATGCATCGTTCGAATCGCGTGCGGGGATCGTGCTGCTCATGCGCTGAACCGTCCCACCGCAGGCCAAGGAGCGCCGCGATGTACGGGCGTGATTCCTGCAGACATCGGCAGGCTTCGAGGGCCCCTACGCTTCCCCGCGTCTCGACGTCGCCGATCAGGGCATCGATCGTGGCGTCGAACAGCTGCCGGCGGGTTTCGTCGGTTGGTCCGAGCTCCTGGAAGAACAGATCGATCAAGAGCGGCAGGAACGCGGCGAGCGACCCAGCGGCGTGCTCGCTCGCCGGGCACTCGAACCACGAGATGTCCTCGCTATCGAGCATGGTATGACGGGCGCGTTCTGCCAGATGGCTCTTGCCGATCCCGGCATCACCTTCGATGACCAGGGTGCCGCCCGGTCCGGTGGTGATCAGCCCGACCAGACCAAGGATTTCTTGGAGTTCGTCGTGGCGCCCGATGAGTGGTGCGCGATTTCGCGCCGGGCCCCTCGACACGGAACGGTTCATCAGTCGCATGATGGGCACTGGAGTCCGATAACCCTTGAGTTCGACTGGGGGAAGCTCGACGAAGCCGAAGTCGGTGCCACAGGAGCGGGCGAACCCTGGTGCGACAAGAATTTCTCCGGGTTCGGCCGTCACCATGAGGCGAGCCGCAAGGTTGACGTTCTCGCCGAGGACACCGTAAGTTCGGCACGCGGAGCCGCCGTATTCCCCGGTTCGCGAGAGCCCGAGGGTCAATCCGCAACGGAGTGGTCCGATAGCTCCGTGATCGGACGCCAGGTCACACAGATCGAGTGTGGTTGTGGCTGCCCGTGCGGCGACGTCCTCGTAGGCGACCGGTGCTCCGAAGGCGATGTAGAGATAGCCGCCTTTGTCACCCATCGTGATCTGCACGATGCTTCCACCGTGGATCGCCGAGACATGCTGGACGCAACGAATGAACCGGTCGAACGCCTGGACATCGTAGACATCTCTCCCGGAATCCATTCCCCCGAACCCCACGAACATCGCCGATGTGGGTCGTAGCTCGGTCAGAGAAGCCGGCGGACGATCGCGTAGCTGGCTGTCGACCCAATCGGCCGCAACGGTGGCATCAAGGTCGGAATCCGACCACGGACACCGTTGGGCGTCGAGGGTGCCCAGAGCGTCGATCACCGCGACCCGACCGGTCCGGTCGTCGCCCGTCTTCCAATTGCGGATCCGCACCCCGGCGAGATGATGGGCGGCGGCTTCGTGGATGACGACCTCTCCCTGCGCTGCGTGGCGTTCGGCTCCGGCGACGCGGTCGATGGCAGGACCGGCGATGACGTCGACCAGGCGGTACCTCGGGTCGCCCACGGCGGCCCTCATGACCGTGCCGGTTGCGACTGCAACCTTGATCGACAGGTTGAACCGACGATCATCCTCACCGATTGCGAGGGGAGGAAGACTGGACGTCGATTCCTGCAGCCGTAGCGCACAGGCCGTGGCCCGCGCCGCACCTGGTGAAGCGATCCGACGGTTAGGGGCATCATCGAACCAGCACATGATGGCGTCGCCGCTGAAGTCAATCACGCTGCCGCCCCAGCTGTGCACCTCGTCGGTCAGGGCGCCGTAGGTCAAGTTGAGCTGGTTACTCATCCGTTCGGCGCCGCCTCGGGCACCGTACCGGCGGGTCAGTGCCCCGGACACTGCCGTGAATCCGGCGATGTCGGCGAACAGTGCAGCCCCAGTCGCCGCGTCCGGCAGCACACCTCCCTCCGCCAAGGCGACGCGACGGTCGATCGGCATGTAGCCGGTCAGATGGTGGTTGTCCACGGTTCCATACCGGGCTCCGCCCTGTCACCGGTCAGAGCCGCACTCACCTCGACCATGCACAACGCGACCAGCGTCACGTCATCGTCGGGGGGCTCGCCGTCGGCGAACCGTTGCATGCAGGTCAGGGAGTGATCGAGCCGCGAGGCAGCGGTACCCAGGGTACGAGCGGCGTGTTCGACATCGATGCGGGCTTGGTCGAAGCCGTACATCTGGCGGCGTGGATTGTGGGCTTCGACCAGTCCATCGGAGTAAACGAGCACGAAGTCCCCGTCGATCAACGTCACGCTGTGCTGCTCGTATTCGATGTCCGAACTCAGGCCGAGCGGCAGCCCGTAGCTCTCCAGCTCGACCAGTCGCTGGTCGCGTTGCACCCAGTGATAGGGGTGGGGATGACCGGCGCTCGCAAACCGCAGGACTCCGCTGACCGGGTCGACGATCCCGAGAAAAATCGTCACGAAGAGGCCGGGCGGGATGCTGTCGGCGAGCAGCTGATTCACACGCGACAGCACACGCGCCGGCTCAGGAAGTCGTTGGGTCTCGGCGCGAACTGCGGCCCGGGTGGCCGACATGATCAGCGCAGACGCCAAGCCGTGGCCGGCGACATCACACACAACCAGCGCCATGCCGCCCGGTCGCCCACCGGAGGCGTCAACGGGGAACACGTCGTAGAAGTCACCGCTCGCCTCGAGCGCCGGCTCGGAATACGCAGCGACATCGAGCCCCGGCAACCGGGGGAGTTCGCTTGGCACCATCGCCAATTGAACGGTTCGGGCTAAGCGGAACTCGCCTCGCAGTCGTTCCGCATCGGCGAGTTCGAGCTGTCGAAGCGTCTTGATATCGGCCAGGTCACGATCACGCAATACCGAGACCACCCACGTCAGGATCATGACGACCAGCAGGATGGCGAACACATAGGCCGCGTCGACGACACTCTCCGCTCGTATCGAGAGCAGCACGATGGTCAGCGCCAACGAGGCGATCAGCAACCTCATCACCCCCTGGGAACCGAGGAAGATCGCGGCGATCAGAATTGGCATGGCGTAGCCGATGATCAGGGCATTGGCCGACGCCGGGTACAGCACGACAAACGCCGTCAGGAAGACGTCGGTGGTAGCGATCATCAGCCATGCGCCCCGCTGATAGCGCGCCGACCGACTGTTCGCCAGGGTGGACCAGTAGCCCATCGCCGTAATCGCGATCAACACCGTGCCCTTCGGGCCCAGCGAGGTATCACGACTGGGGAACAGAATGCTGGTGATTGTGCTGATCACCGCCGAGACGGTCAGGATCATGGCAAGAGCGAGCGAGACATTGGCGAGAAGACGAGCTCGCTCGCGGGCGTCGTGATCTGTGAGTTCGTTCGAAGGTTCCGTCGCCCGCGAAACCGATTCGGCGATGACGGCGTGACCGCGGCGAACAAGCGCACCTGGATTGTGGGTCACTAGTCGTTCCCTCTGTTGTACCCGGAAGGAACCTTGAGTATGTCACGCCGGGTGGTGCCCTTTGAACGATCGGGACAGGCTGCCGTAGTAGCTTCCGCCCTTGTGGTTGCGTGCGCACGATGACAACCCGACTCGACGCCGAGCAGGGAAGAGACTCGCTGCTCGATGGGGTCCTTCCACCGCAGCTTTGCCGCGAACTCGAACGGCGCTACTGGCGTCCAATCGAACAGGAGGCGATGTTCGAGCGGTTTGTCGACGACCCGGAGTTCCACCGCGACCCCCATGGTCACGTGGCGCTGTACGCCGACCATGGCATCGTCCACGTTCGCGATGTCGCCCGTCGGTTGATCGAGATGATCGATTCCCTCAACGGCATTCTGATCGCCGAGCGGGACCCGGCGAGATTGCGCTTCGTGCAGGGATGCGGCGCGCTGACCGCCTACCTGCACGACATCGGCATGGTGTCGGCGACCGCCGAAGGCCGACGCGCCCACCCGCAGTTCGCGGCACGCGAGCCGTTCCGCCCCCGCTTCGAAGATCTCGCCGAGACGATCTGGACCGCCGACGTCGGAGGCATCCGAAGTCGGATCACTGCTATCGGCACGGACGAAGCCTTCCCGTATGGTGGCGGGACCGTGTTGCGCGAGGTGCTCGCCCTGGCGATGTGCCACAGCAAGACGGCGGTGCCGATGGCGGTGTTCAACGACTCCGAAGCCTTGCGCAAGAGGCTCAGGGACGCCGTCTTCGAACCCCACCCGATGGACGATTCGGCGCAGAACGGCCCGACCAACGCCGTCCGCTGGTACGCCGGTCGACCCGATGAGGCCTTCGGCTGGCTGGCGGCCGGCTCACCGCTCCAACGGTCGTTTGCCACCGATGTGATCGACTCGATCCGAATGCTCCGGGCCGCCGACGCCCTGCGGCAGCGAGGCACCACGTTGCGGACCAGTGCCGGCTACGAGATCTTCGTCGATCACGGAAGCGGGCTCGCCGTGTACGCGTTGCGGACCCGTGACCGGCTGCAATCCTTCTATCTTCGCGTAAGCGGCGATATTGCCGCGGGCGAAGCCAACCTGCGGATGGCCGAGGTCGGCGCCGATGGCCGGCTCAGCTTCGCTTTCCATCGGGGCGATTTCGATGACGCCCGGGCAGACCATGCCGCGGTCAGGGCGGCCGCGCTGGTGGTCGCCGACGTGTGGGCTGACGTGGTGCCGTCGTTCGAAGGTGCCGGTCACGTCGATGGTCTCCCGGCGCCCCGGGTCGGCTCGAACGACATCACCGTCGTGTTCATCGCGTCACCGCAGACCGCTCGATTCGTCGATCGCGTCAGCGAGGAGTTGGCCCGATCGTTTCCGAATTGCGCAGAACGACTCTGCGTCGTGGCCGAACCGTCGCCCGCTCGCCGACACGACCTCGATTGGGGCCATCGGGGAGTCGCCGTCGGGCACGGATCACCCTCGGCTCGTCAGGTCATCAGTGCGCTCTACGACATCGGTTGGCGTACCGAATCGATCGATCAACCAGGCGCGTTCGAGGGAGTTCGGCAGGTCGCCATCGAAGCCGGAGAGACGATCATCATGGCTGGCTCCCAGGCGCGCCACGTCATGATTCCGATGCAGGCCGGGCTGGAAGTCAACTCGCTCGGCGGGTACCGTTCGGCGCCGGGACGGGCCTGGGTGCCGGTGGGCGTCACCGGTGTCGTGCGAAACGCCGAGCGCAACAGCGACATCGTTGCCGAAGCAGCGCTCGACATCCTCGTGATCCCGGCGGCAGTCTTCCTGCGCGACTGGTTCCGCCCATACACGACGGCTGAGTTGCCCGAGCTCGTGACGCGGATGACCCGCGTCCCACCATGATGCCCCGAGGACTCGCAGCACGCGCGCTGCGCGTCGAGTCGGGCGAAGGCCGTCCGGTCGGCCTGATGATGGCGCTCAATTTCCTCATTTGCTTCGGAGCAGTCGGGGTGCAGACCGCCGGTTTCGCATTGTTTCTCGAACGATTCGGGCCAAGCCAGATCGCCGGCGCCTACCTCGTGAGCGCCGCGGGTTCAACCGTGGCGGCGGCAATCTACCTCGTTGCCTCCGGCCGAATACCCTTCCCTCGCCTCACCCGGACGGTCATGCTCGTAGTCGCCGTCGGCACGGCTGTGGAGTGGGCCGGCGCTCGAGTCGGTCTCGGCGTGGTGATCGCCGTGCTGGCGCTCGTGGTCGTCGGTGTCGTCGCCGGATCACCCGACGCTGAGCGCGATCTCGTCGACCCCAATCACCTCGGGCCCCGGTTGGTCCTCCTGTCGATCATCCTCACCGCCATCGCCGGCCTGGTGATCTTTTCGTTCAGCTCCCGCAACCCGCTCGTGCGGGCGCTGGGGCTCATCGCCGCGCTGGTCCTGTGAGGCGCGATCGTGGCCCTGCTCGAGATGCCCGGACGACC
>JANNNL010000152.1:0-5723 GCA_031398525.1 Actinomycetes bacterium
GGCATCGTCGATAACGAGGACCAGGCCTTTTGTCTCGTTGTCCTCGAGCAACTGAACGAGTCCACGGAGCACCCGCTTCACCTCGGGACGGGGCATCGCCACACCGGTGTGGGCCTCGAACGTCGCGGCGAGGGCAACACCGAGGTCGGCGCCGGGAACAAGCGAGACCGAGAAGGTCGGCCACGACGCGGCCGTCGTCATGTGACGGATGGCAGCCAATAACGACGTTCGACCGCTGAGGACACGTCCGGTGTAAATCGCCGGCACGTCGCCCGGCATCCGCGACGCAGCCAAGGCGGAAGCGATGACGTTGAGTTGATCCTCACGCCCGACAAGCACGGGAGGATGTTCTCCGGGTCCCGCTCGGAACGGGTTGTCGCCGACCATGCAAGCCACTCTAGGTGGGTCGGTCACCTAGGATCGGGAATGGTCGCTGTTGGGCTGTTGATCACCGATGAGTCGTTCGGACTGTGGTCACTCGCCGCAGGGTTGGCTACGGTGCGCGCTCAACACTTCACCGTGGCTTAACGAGCCGTAGTTTGGCTCCGCGGACAAACTTGTACAGCAGAGGGTGGATCGATGGAAGTTTCATTCCGAACCAAGGTCTTGGGCGTCGTTGTTCCTGCATTGCTCGTCTTGCTGGTGTTGGGAGCCGTGGTGGTGGGGCGAAGCCTCGACGACTCGACGGCCGCTCGATCCGACCGGCGAGCCGTCAACGTTGGGCGTGCGTCGATGTCACTTCGAGACGAGATCCAGAACGAGTCCCGCTACGCCGTGCTGGTGCTGAACTTCGCCGACGGGCGGGGTAAGAAAGAACTTGACGAGCAGATCGTGGTGACCGATGCAGCAGCTGCCGAACTTTCGGCGTTGCTCGGGGCAGGTACGGCAACGGCGTCCGCTTCGGCCAAGCAGGTGACCGATTCCATCGCTCGCGAACTCCCCGAAGTGCGCTCGCGGATCTCGCCAGGCGCTGGTGACACCGTGATCGAAGGTTTGGTTGACAGCTACGACGACATCGTCGTCGACCTCTCGACCCTGACGGTCGAGTTCGCCGGTTCTGCCACCAACGGCCTTCTCAGCCAGCGGGCCTCGGAGTTGATCGAGTTCGTCGGTGCCAAGGATGCCTACGGACGTCAGCTCCTCGCCCCGTTGTTGCGACTCAACGGTTCCGAGCTCGGGCCGGCTGACAGTGCCACCTACTTCGGCGCCGCCGATGCCGCCAAGCGCAGCTTCGACCGGGTTGCGAGCATCGCCGGTCCCGACGCAGCAACCGCCTTGGGCGAATTCTTGACTTCGAAGCTGGCGGGTGACGTTGAGCGGCAAGGCGAAGTGTTCGCCACCGCCGGCAAGGTCGGGCAGGTCCCCCGTCTCACCGGGCCCGACTGGCTCGCACTGGCCAACGGAGCATCCACCGGCCTCGATCAGATCGAGGACGCATTGTTCGACGATTTCGTCGATCTGGCGGCGCAGGTGGACGCAGATGCCCGACGGCAAGCCTTCTTCTACGCTGGGCTAACCGGATTGGGCCTGGTCGCCGCAGCCGCCGGCGCGTACTTCGTTGGCCGCAACCTCAGTCGCCGGCTGTCGAACGTGACCGCCGCGGCGCACAGCATCGCCGTTGACCGGCTGCCCGAGATCCTCGCCGCCCTACGCAACCCGACTGCCGAATCCGTGGCCGCCGCCGTGCCTGAGATCGAGGCCCAGGGCGAGGATGAAGTCGGGCAGTTGGCGAACGACTTCAACGTCGTTCTGCGAACCGCGATCGAAACCTCGATCGAGCACTCGCAACGGCGGGCCGAAACTCTCACCAACCTGCTCGTCAACCTCGGTCGTCGTAACCAGGCACTGATCGACCGGCAATTGGAGCTCGTCGATCAGTTGGAATCAGATCAGCCCGATCAGCGCACGCTCGCCGGCTTGTTCAAACTTGACCACATGATCACCCGCCAGCGGCGGAACGCGGAGAGTCTGTTGGTGCTGGCGGGTTCCCGCCGGTCTCGGAGCTGGACCGACTCGTTGCCGATCTCCGACGTACTCCAGGGCGCGATCTCCGAGGTCGCTCAGATGGACCGTGTCGCGCTGGAGATCCAGCCGGGCAACGATCTGACGTTCGGCGGAGTCCATGCCGTCGACCTTTCCCATCTGGTGGCCGAACTCGTCGAGAATGCGACGGCGTATTCGAGCCCCAGTACCCGAGTGACCGTGCGGGTGCAGCGCAATGCCACCCAGTTCCGCATCTGGATCATCGATTCCGGAGTCGGGATGACCGACGAAGAGGTCGAAGCCGCGAACCTACGAGTCACCTCGCCCCCCGATATCGACGAAGTCACCACCGATCAGGTCGGTTTCCAGGTGGTTGGGCGTCTCGCCCAGCGCATCGGAGCGCGAATCAGGCTGCAGAACAACCCGGCCGGCGGAGTGGCCGTGAGTATCGATCTGCCCATGTCGCTGTTCGAGGTCATTGGCGAGGAGTCGGTCCTTCGCCGTCGGTCCACGACTGTGGACACCGAGTCGCCGCCTTCCGCAGCCTCCTCCGGCCTCGCAGTCCCGGACCTATCGTGGGCCGAAGAGGCGTTTGAGACGCCGGACCCGCTGCCGGTCAGTCTCGACCAGCTCGAGGCATCAATTCCCGACGACGCTGATCCGCACGCAATCACCGATATGCCGCCGACGTTCCGCGCCGGCGGCGTCGAGTTGCCTCGGCGAGAGCGTCAATCGTCACCGCAGGCCGATCGATCGGTTCGTCAGTTACTCCCGAACGCCCGACCCAACGGCCAGCCAAGCGGGCCGCGGATCGATATTGCTGCGGCGATGATCACGCCGTCGACGCTTCCGACGCGCCCGGCACCGACGAACATGGCCCCCGCGGCCCCGGTTTCGAGTGCGAAACCAGCAGTCTCGCCCCCGGTGCACGAAGCCGTCTCGCCGGGCGAGGCGATGCCGCTGACTCGCCGGCCAAGCCGATCGGGGGGCACTCCGGCGGCGACGGCCGCCGCTGAGGGTCTTTTCCGTCGGCTGCCGGCTGCGGGAAATACCACAACCGATGATGACGCGGCTCTGCAGCGTCGACGAAACTTGAGCCAGTTCACTCGCGCCGTTGATCTGGCGCGCGAGGAACCGTCAGACGATCCCCACGGAGACCACCTGTGACCAATCTTTCCACCGAAGCCACCAACCTGAACTGGCTCCTCGAGTCGTTCGCCGAGCGGGTGAAGGGCGTCGTCGACGCCGTCGTCGTCTCGGCCGATGGTCTGCTGATGGCCATGTCGCCCGGGATCGGGCGCGCCGGCGGCGATCAGTTGTCGGCGATCGCCTCGGGTCTGACGAGCTTGACTCAGGGAGCGGCCCGGTGTTTCGGTGGCGGAGCGGTAAATCAGATCATCGTCGAACTCGAAGCCGGCTACATGTTCTTCATGTCGATCAGCAACGGCAGTTCGCTGGCGGTGTTGTCGACAACTGACGCCGATGTCGGTGTGGTCGGCTACGAGATGTCGATGCTCGTCAAACGAATGGGAGGCGTGTTGACACCGCTTTTGATCGCCGAGCTTCAAGCCTCGTTACCCACCAACTGAGTGCATCGTGGACCGTCCTGCCCGCTTCGTTCGCCAGTTCGCGCTGACGCGCGGGCGCGTGACATCGGCGAACGATTTGGCGTTGGACACTCTGGTCCAGGCGACCGACCTCGGACGGCGCGACGCAGCCAGGATGGCCCCGCAGCAGCGGTCGATCATCGAGTTGGCCCGAACCCCGTTATCCGTCGCCGAGGTTTCGGCCCACATGGGCCTTCACCTTGGCATCGCCCGTGTGCTGGTCAGTGATCTGGCCGTCAGCGAACACCTTGCCGTCAGCACTTATGTCAACGACGCTGACGGCCCCGATCTCTCCACCCTTGAAAGGTTGCTCGATGACCTCCAGGCTTTCTGAGCGTCCCTCGTCGGGCGATTCCGGAATCACCACCCGGTCGCTCAAGATCGTCATCGCCGGTGGTTTCGCCGCGGGCAAAACGACGTTCGTCGAGTCGATCTCCGAGATCACGCCGCTGACGACCGAGGCGCCGATGACATCGCTGAGCCTCGGGGTCGACGACACCGGGGACGTGCGTACCAAAACGCATACCACCGTCGCTCTCGACTTCGGACGGATCACCTTCAACACGAGCATGTTGTACCTGTTCGGGACGCCGGGCCAAGATCGGTTCTGGTTCATGTGGGATGAACTGGTTCGCGGCGCCGTGGGTGCCGTCGTGATGGTTGATACCCGGCGTTTGGCGGACTGCTTCCCGGCTCTTGACTTCTTCGACACCCACAAGGTGCCGTATGTCATCGCTCTGAATCGGTTCAACGGTTCGTTGGTGCATTCGACCGAGGCGGTCCGTGAGGCTGTCGACATTGACCCCGACACGCCGATCGTCGCGATCGACGCCCGCAACCGGGCCGATGTGAAGGCCTCGCTCGTTGCCGTCGTTCGTCATGCGATTGCGCGCCGCAAGGCAAACAGCCCCTGATCGACCGAGCACCCCCCACACGCCACGCGCTGAAAGTCGAACCAGGGGCCGAGGGGGCCGTCGGTAGGCTTGTCCGCTGTGCATGAGCGGCGAGCCAACGTTTTGGGACTGGGTCTGATCGGTGGGTCGATCGCGCTGGGGCTGCGCAACCTCGGCTGGATCGTGAGCGGCGAAGATCTCAGCGATGCTCGTCAACGCGAGGCGCTCGACCGGGGGATTGTCGACCGGGTCGGTCTCGATGCCGACGCCGCGGTTACCTTCATCGCCGCTCCGGTCCTTGGGGTGGCGGAGTTGGCCAAGCGAGCGCTGTGCGAAACGACGGGAGTCGTCACCGACGTCGGTAGCGTCAAGGCATCAGTGGCCGCGGCGGTTGACGACCCTCGATTCGTCGGTGGTCACCCGATGGCGGGGTCAGAACTCGACGGTCTCGACGGAGCCGACGCGGCCCTCTTCCAGGGTGCGGTCTGGGTGCTGACACCGACGTCGACGACCGCGGACGCCACCTTCTCACTGGTTGCTGGGGTAGTCGCCGAATTGGGCGCCGAGGTGGTGGCGGTTGCCCCTGAGCGTCATGACCAGGTCGTTGCGGTGGTATCGCACGTTCCTCACCTCGCCGCAGCGGCATTGATGGGACTGGCGAGTGAGCGCGCCGAGGAACACGCCGCGCTCATGCGGCTCGCCGCGGGCGGCTTTCGGGACATGACCCGCATAGCTTCCGGGCACCCGGCAATCTGGCTCGACATCTGCGGCGATAATGCCCCGGCGATTGTCGACGCATTGGGCGGGCTGATCGACGAGCTTGATGAGTTACGCACGATCGTCGCCGAGCACGATCGCGAAGGACTCCACCGTCGGCTGTCGCGTGCCCGCGATGCGCGGTCGAATCTGCCGATCCGAGGGGCCAAGCCGGGCGAGTTGGTCGAGGTGCGGGTACCGATTCCCGACCGGCCGGGGGCCGCCGCCGAGGTGTTCACTCTGGCTGCCGACCTCGGGGTCGATATTGCCAGCTTCGAGGTTGTTCACTCCGCCGAGGGCAATCGGGGTGTTGCGGTGCTCCTCATCGCCAAGGGAATGGGAGATCTGTTCCGAGGTGGCCTGATGGCCCGCGGGTATCGTCCGGCCGTGCAGGCGCTGCAGTGAAGGCCGACGATCTCGCCGGCGAGGTCGTGGTGGTGCAGACGTTGGCCGAGCCGCTGGACGTCACCGTTGACGACGTGCC
>JANNNL010000165.1:0-3700 GCA_031398525.1 Actinomycetes bacterium
CTCGATGCGATAGTGGAAGCCGAACACGCGCTCCAACCGGTCACGTTCCCAACACACCGAATCGAACGGCGACAGGAAACTTGCTGCGGTAATCGAGCGCGGAATCTTCACCGCCGGATCGAAATAGGCGGGCTCGCCCCAACCCTCGACGGCGACGGGAATCAATGACTCGGCTTCGACGAGTTCGGCGATCAGCAGCTTGGTGTCCTTAGGTTTCTGACGGTGATAGACCGCCATATCCCGCGCCGTCGCCACCCCCATCGCCCGGTTGGCCTGCAGCAACAGCGCCTTGCGGGCATCAGCCTCGGTGGGGGTGGGGACGTTCAGATGCACCGCCGGAATCACGCGTTCGGGCAGGTCGTAAACCCGAGCAAAGTCCGACATGCGCCGCCTCGCCGTCAACCGCCCGCACCAGAACAAGTGCTCCAAGGCGACCTTGCCGTCGTCCCAATCCCACCAGGAGCCCTTGGCCCCAACCCGCCGCGACACGTCCCCGGCGACCACCGGACCGTCGAGCCGGACGCGCTGTTCGATCTCGTCGAGCAATCCGGGGCTGCGTTTGTTCAACTCGGCGACGTGGCGCCACGCCAGTTCCTCGCCGCGGGCCATCTTCCAGCGATACAACGCGTGGTCTGCCGTGGGGATATGACTCGCCTCGTGGCCCCAATACTCAAACAGGTCGCCCGCCGCGGTCGCCTTCGGAATCAGGTCGCGGGGGTGTGGGCCAAGTCGGGCGAACAGCGGCATCTCCTGGCTGCGCACCATCACGTTGACCGAGTCGATCTGGATGAGCCCGACCCGGTCGAGAATGCGACGCAGGTGGCGGCGATCGACGGCTCCCGCCGGGCGGCGCTCACCAAACCCCTGCGCCCCGAGGGCCAGACGGCGGGCCGCCGCGGCGGACAACTTCTCGGCGGTGAATCGACGGGTCCCCACGACCGAGGCACGCTATAGGGTCGCCCTTGTGAACACTGTCAGCGGGTCGCCCCCCGAACTCGCCATACTTCCCACCGGACACCCCGCGTCGAGGCGGATACTTGGCGGGCTGATGGCATCGGCGATGCTCGGCGGGCTCGGGCAGTTGATCGGCTTAACAGTCGCCGCACTGCTGATGGAGGACCTGCTCGGGTCGCGCACCTGGATCGGCGTTGGCAATGCCTCGATGCAAGTGGGCACCGCGCTTGGGGCGTGGCAGCTGTCCCGGTTGATCGCCCGATCCGGCCGACGCATCGCCCTCACCGTCGGCTACGCCATTGGGCTCGTCGGCGGCATCGCCATCGCCTACGCCGCCCGCTTCGATTCGCTCACCCTCGCCCTGGTCGGTCTCGTGCTGTTCGGCGTTGCCAACACGGCCAATCAACAGGCCCGATTCGCCGCCGCAGACGCCGTCGCCGATTCTCGCCGAGCGCGGGCGGTCGGCATCGTTGTCTGGTCCACCACCGTTGGCGTGGTGTTCGGGCCGAAGTTGTCGGGGCCGGCCGGTGACGTCTTTGAGCGTTGGGGATTTCCCGAGTACGGCGGACCGTTCCTGATGGGTGGCCTGGTGTTCGTGCTCGCCGCGCTGGTATGCCATCTCGTGCTGCGACCCGATCCGACCGAGATCTCCCGCCAACTCCGCCCGGTCGCCGTCGGCACCCCGACCGTCATCGTCAACGTGAAGGATTGTCTGGCGCGGCCGGCCGTACGCCTGGCGATCGGATCACTCGTCGTTGGGCAGGTGGTGATGGTCGGGATCATGTCGATCACGTCGGTCCATCTGAAGGGCAACGGCTACACCCTCGGCGGCGTGGGCACGGTGATCTCTGGCCATGTGCTTGGCATGTACGGCCCGGCGCCGATCAGCGGCTGGCTCGTCGACAAGCTCGGGCGGCTCCCGGTGATCATCGGTGGTCACGCACTGATGGCCGCAGCGGGGCTCTACGCGGCCCTCGCCGACCCGGCAAGCCATGGTTCGATGATCGCCGCGCTGCTGCTGCTGGGTCTCGGTTGGAACGCCAACTTCGTCGCGGCGTCGACACTCGTCACCGATGCCGTCTCGCAGGCCGAACGCCCCCGCATCCAGGGGATTGCCGACTCATCCACGTTCCTCACCTCGGCCGTCGCCGCCTTGTTCGCCGGGTTCGGGCTGAGCGCTACCAGCTATTCGACAATGTCGATCGTCGGCGCATCAATAGCACTGGCCACCGGCATCATCCTCGTGGCGCTCCGCCAACTCAACCCTGTGCTCTCGACACCGACGGCCGCCTAGCCCAATGGCCTAGCCCTCACTTCTCGCCACCGACTGGCACCGTGCCGTGGTACAGCGCAGCGAAGTTGTCGGTGTAGAACGCGTCGCGCTCCGCTTCCGAGACACCCGCCATGGTCGTCTCGAAGCGGCCGATCGGATCTTTGGTGCCCTCGGGGTGCGGGTAGTCGGTCGAGAAGAGGTACAGGTCGGCACCGCCCTGCTCAATCATCCAGCCGACCGGTTCCCCAGGGAACGGCGTGAACCTGAGGTTCCGGTGGACGTACTCGGTCGGGGTCAAAGACAGCTCACCAATCGTCGGCTCGGTCCGCTGGAAGTTGCGCGGGATCAACTCCATCTTGCGCATCCACCCCGGCACCCACACGGCACCCTGCTCGATACAGCCGCCCATCAGCCGAGGGAACCGTTCGAAGATGCCATCGAGGATCAGCGCGGCGAGGAACTGCTCGGGGCGATGGCTGATCCCGACGTAGTCCTTGGCTCGGATGTTCTCGCCGCCGCCGATGAAGTCGGTGACCGGCCGGGCGTTGTTGTGGAACGCCCGCGGGGTCGGCCGGCCACCGGCGCCGACGTGGAGCACGAACGGCACGTTGCGCGTTTCGAGTTCGGCCCACAGCGGGTCATAGTCGGGATGGGTGGGGGCGAGCCCCCCATGGTCAGGGTCAGATGGCAGGTGAATTGCTGCGCAGCCCTCGTCGAGGGCGTGACGAACCGAGGCGATCATCCGCTCCGGCTCACTCCACACCACGAATCCGACGGGCAGTAGTCGCCGGTCCGACGAGCAGAAGGCGACCATCGCCCGGTTGTGCGCACGGGTGCCGCCATCGAGAAGTTCAGGATCGTTGCCCAAGTACTGCGACCCGGCGAACGTGGAAAACACCAGCTGGGAGGCGACACCGAGCACGTCCAGGACTCGGGATCGCTCGTCACCATCGAACGCACCAAGCGCCGACCAGCCCTTCGGTTTGAGCACCTCGTCGAGTGTGGCGACCGACGTCCGCTGAGCCTGGCGAGTCGCCGCATCGCGCACCGCCTGGTCGGCCAACGCCCCGGCCGCGCCGAGGTGCAACGGCCGGAGCATCGCACGGGTACGCGCGTCGGCGAACTCGGCGAGCCACTCGGGCAGCTCCATGATGTGGCTGTCGGCGTCGTGAACGATGCGGCCGAGTCCCTCGGTGTACGTCGTCCCGTCGGTGTACGTGGTCATGCGCAAACCCCCTCAACGACAGGGACTGTAGCCACCCGTGAGTGAGGCGGTGGGACCGGCCCATCGCCATCACGCAAGTGGGTTTGTAACGGTTCATGTAAGGAACACCGGTGCTTGATGACATCGGGGTTCCAGGGTTGGATGGTCATCCCGGCCGTTTCGGGTGGTGGCGTCGAGAAGAGTTCTGGGGAGGGCCGGTTGGTTCTGCCCCGTACGACTGATTGCCATGCTCGGCCACGGATGCCCCG
>JANNNL010000171.1:0-3397 GCA_031398525.1 Actinomycetes bacterium
CGATCTCGATCGCGAGTTGGGAGTCAATTCCCGCGAGTTCGCAGATCAGCAGTTTCGTCTCCCTGTGATCGGCCGCAGAGAGGTCACAGCGTTGGTCAGCTTCGATCGCAACGGGATGCGACTCGGCGTCGCGATAGGCGCTGACAAGCCTGCTCACTGCTTCGAGATCACATGGGCGACCGAGGCGTTCAAGGATCGGTCGGAAGCGTTCTTCCTTGGTCGGGTACTCGACGAGGGTTCCGCACCAATCGAACAGCACGCCGTCGAACGGTCGAGCGAGGGCGGCCACACGCTGATAGTACTCGCCACGTGCCGGAGCGAACCCGACGAATCGTTCCTGAGGCAACGCCGCTGGATCCTGCGCCGCATCGTGGCTGAACTGAGCGGGTCTGACGTCGTGCGTTCTTGGGCGCTGTTTGCACGGCTTTGCCGGGTGATGTGCAGACCGGCGTCGCTCGGCTGTTTAGGCTCCCCTCGTGGGACTTCTGACTTTCAGCTTGAACGTCACCTTGGACGGCTGCGTCGACCATCAGGAGGGGATCGCCGACGACGAGTCTCACGCCTTCTTCACCCGTCTGATGGACGAGGGCGGGGCGATGCTGTGGGGTCGCGTCACCTACGAGATGATGGAGAGCTACTGGCCGGCGGTGGCTCGTGGCGAGCAGGAGGTGCCGCCGGCGATCCGCGAGTGGGCGATCAAGCTCGAGGCCGAGCCGAAGTATGTGGTGTCGTCGACACGAAGTGACTATTCGTGGGCCAACAGCCACCACGTCGCTGGCGACCTGCGCACGGGCGTGCAGAGGCTGAAGGATGCGACCCCGGCCGGCGTGCTCCTTGGCAGCGGGACGCTCGCCACCGAGCTGGACCGGCTGGATCTGATCGATGAGTATGTGTTCCTCGTTCAGCCCAGGATCGCCGGCCACGGCCCGACCCTGCACCAGGGCGGGCTGCCCAGCACGCGACGGCTTGAGCTCGTTTCGGCGAGGCCGCTCCGCAGTGGCGCGGTCGCCATGCACTACCGGCGCGCTATCTGACCTCAGAGCAGCCTCATCGCGCTCACGTCGAGGGCCGGCGCGTCGTCGAGCCTGACGCCACGCACCATCGGGTCGTCGCTGACCGTACCGACGCGCCGACGCTCAGTCCTCGATCTGTCCCGTTCCTTCTCGTAGTGCCCGTTGTACGGCATCGCGCATGGCCTGCAGCTTCTCGGGCGAATGACCGACCCAGTCAACAAGCTCACCTACGACGCGTAGCGGCTCGCGACTACGGAATGACTGCGTCGGATTCCCAGCGAATTTCTTGTCGGTCACATTGGGGTCGTCTTCGAACTCGCCCATCGGCTCGACGACGTAGATTCGCCCGCGGCCTTCACCAGCGGCGAGTTCGGCACCCCACGTCGCAGCGTCAAGAGTCGCAGTGAAGTACACGTAGTTCATGGTCCGGCCCTGTTCGAAATTCGACTCGCGGCCGGAGTCCAGCATCTCGCCCACGGCGAGGTCCGCCTTCGTGCCGTGCAGGTACACGCCAGGCTCGTATACCTCGAAGGGCACCGGCTCGTGCTTGGCGTTCACAAGAGCGACGCTAGCAACGCGACACGCGACACGCCCCCGCCGATCTCCTTCACATCAACGAACGCTTGGTCGGGGACCGCCAACCCGAGACGTGGATCACTCGTTGCCAGTGTCGTTCCGGGGCACCCGATAACCGCGCCGCAAAGCCGCCGATGTCCGCACCGTCGCTTATGGGCTCAGGGGCTGATAGTTCGGAGCCGACTTCGAAGGATTCCGAGCGTCGGCACGATCTCGTCTTCGATGCTGAAGTGCCCGAGCATGTCGCAGATCCTGAGTTCGGAGCCCGGAACGATTCTGGCGGTGTGTTCGGCGTGAACGATGGTGGTGATGACATCGGCTGCGCCGTGCAGCACAATCACCGGGCACACGACCGTCGCGACATCGAAATCGACCCAGCCCGGACCGTCGGCGATTCGGTCGTCCGTATAGCCCTCGAGGCCGTGAGCGAACATTGCCGGGACCGAACTCATCCACGCCCGCCCCCAGGGCGAGGTCAACATCGCCTGGTCAGACGCAGGAAGCGGCGGGCCTTCGTTCGACGACAAGATCTTGCTGCCGTCGATGCCGTGCGCCTCGACGGCGGCGGCGATAGCCGCGTCGCGATCGGGCGCGTCCCACACCGCCAGCGCGTGGGGCCGACTCATCGTCGCCCGCGCCTCGATGTTGCGTATGTCCGTCATCGCGCAGCACACCAGCGCCCCCAACACCCGGTCCCGGGCCAGCGCGGCGAGCGCCAGGGCGTACGCGCCGCCGGTCGATAGCCCAACGGTGAGGAAAGCGGAGACTCCCAGGTGGTCAGCCACTGCCAACGCGTCGGGTACCCATCTGGCGATGGTGCGTCCTGGCTGAGGGTCCGACTCGCCATATCCGGGACGATCGATGCCGATCAACCGCCAGCCCTCCTGTGATGCCCGTCCGGCGAGGTAGGCCGGTTCCAGCCGGCTTCCGGGACCGCCGTGGCACCAGAGCACAGCGCGACCGTCGGCCGGACCGAAGTCGCTCACCCCGACCCGACGACCATCCTCGATCTCGACGACCAGTTCTCGCACCGACCGGTTCTACCATGCAGCAGCCGTTCGAAGTTCGGGCATAAACGGCGGCTACAGATACCCCCTTCGCTTCCAGCCTCGCATCGTCCGCGCCGTCACCTGCCGGCGCGTGTCCTTACCCATCGGAGGTCGACGAGACCGAACGCGAGGGGGTCCCCGGCGCGGCATCCGATATCCATCGGTGCCGCTCGGCTGGAGGATCACAGGACGTCGCCCGGTATCGCCCGACTCGCTGGCGGTGCTGCGGCGACGTCGTGATCTACTTCGGAGTCGCTGCTGTGAACATTTCCGGCGGGCAGCGGACCCAACAGTGCCGCATCGGGGCTGGACTGTGCGGGCCAAGGCGGTGCGCGGCTGCTGTGCCCGTGTCTCGACGGATCCAGCGCGCGCGGCATAGGTGGCCGCCGTGTTCGTCGCAGACAGCTTGCAGCGGCGCCGTCGCATGTGCGTGCCGTTGATGCCGTCGGCTCCAGAAACGTCAGCGACCGCCGAACTCAGCGAAGATCGCCTCGATCTCCCGCTGCCCACGTAATCGGGCGTGCTGTGTGGCGGTGACGCCCTCGCGGTCGCCAAGGTTGGGGTCGGCGCCGGCGGTGAGCACGAGACGGGCGACTGCTTTATGTTCGGTGCCGCCATCGCCCAGCACAACCAGTTCCAGCAGGCAGGTCCAGCCGAGATTGTTGACGTGGTCGAGATCGATTTCGCTGCGAAGCAGGACGCGCACTGCATCGACGTGCCCCCGTTCACAGGCTGGGATCAACGCGTTGCCTCCGAAGC
>JANNNL010000202.1:0-10495 GCA_031398525.1 Actinomycetes bacterium
GCCGCAACTTCGCCACCTTCGGCGGCCTGCTTGATCGACAAGCTGATGCGCCGGCGTGACAGGTCGAGATCGATGATCTTGACCCACAACTCTTCGCCCGGAGTGACGACCTGCTCGGGCGCCTCGATGTGATGCGCCGACATCTCGGAGATGTGGACGAGGCCTTCGATACCGTCGCCGACCTGTACGAACGAACCGAACGGCACGAGCTTGGTGACCCGACCGTAGACCAACTGGCCGACCTCGTGGCTGGAGGCGAACTCCTGCCACGGATCCTGCTGGGTGGCCTTCAGCGACAGGCTGATGCGCTCGCGATCGAAGTCGACATCGAGCACCTGGACGGTGACCTCGTCGCCAACAGTGACGACCTGGCCGGGATGCTCGACGTGCTTCCACGACAGTTCCGACACGTGGATGAGGCCGTCCATGCCGCCGAGATCGACGAATGCACCGAACGAGACCACGCTGGACACGACGCCCTTGCGCACTTCGCCCGACTTGAGGTTGTTGAGGAACTCGTCGCGAGCTTCCTTCTGGGTCTCTTCCAGGTAGGAACGGCGAGAGAGCACCACGTTGTTGCGGTTGCGGTCGAGCTCGATGATCTTGGCCTGCAACGTGCGGCCGACGTAGGGCTGCAGATCGCGCACCCGGCGCAGCTCGACGAGGGATGCGGGCAGGAAGCCGCGCAGGCCGATGTCGATGATGAGACCGCCCTTGACGACCTCGATGACCGGACCCTCGACGACGCCGTCGATTTCCTTGATCTTCTCGATCGTGCCCCAGGCCCGCTCGTACTGGGCGCGCTTCTTGGACAGGACGAGACGCCCTTCCTTGTCCTCTTTGGTGAGGACGAGGGCGTCGACGATTTCGCCGAGCTTGATGATGTCGTGCGGGTTGACATCGTTGCGGATCGACAGCTCACGGGCCGGGATCACGCCTTCGGACTTGTAGCCGATATCGAGGAGGACCTCGTCACGATCGACTTTCACCACCGTACCGGTGACGATCTGGCCGTCTTCGACGGACACCATGGTGCCGTCAATGGCGTCGGCGAATGCCATGCCGAGATCATCTGAGGTGATCTGGCGAGGGGTGTAGTTGCCTTCCTCGTCGAATGTCCCGAAGGGACTGGAGGGGGCGATCGCAGTGTCGGACAATGGGGACTCTTTTAACCTAGAGGGATAGAACCTGACGAGGTTACCACCGTCGGCCGCAACCTCGACCGTTCACCCTGCTCATCACCAGAAAACGCAGATTGGGGGCACCGAATGCACGGTACCCCCAACATTTCTCCCTGCTGGTGGGCCGGCAGCCCGAAGGCCACCGACCCACCCCCAGGGGGACTTCCCGCAGACTCAGGCGGTGCCGGCCTGGGCCAACTCTGCAGCTGCGATCTCGCGGCTCATTTTGTTCTTGCCGAACCGCAGGAACAGCGATGGAACAACGAACAGGTTGAGGATCGTCGCCACCACCAGGCCACCGAGGATCACGATGGCCATCGGGTACTCGATCTCCTGGCCAGGGATGTTGCCCGTCAGCACCAGCGGCACCAGAGCAAGTCCGGTGGTCAGTGCCGTCATCATGATCGGCGCAAGTCGCTCGACCGCACCCTGGACCACAAGGTCGGGCCCGAAGGTCCATCCCTCATGCTCTTCGAGATGCTGGTAGTGGCTGAGCAACATGATGCCGTTTCTGGCCACGATGCCCAGCACGGTGAAGAACCCGACGAGGGAGCCGAGCGAGATGATGCCGGTATGCAGCTTCACCGCGATTGCTCCACCGATCAGGGCCATCGGAAGTGTCGCGTACGACAACACCGACAACCTGAAGCTCTTCAACGCCACCATCAGCAGCAGGAAGATGCCCGCCGCAGCGACCAACGCCCACTGACTCAGTTTCGCCGATGCTTCCTTGCGGGCCGTGTAGTCACCGAGCAGCTTGTAGGTGTAGCCGGTCTCGAACTGCACATTGCCCAGCTTGTCGTCGAGTTCATCGACGATCGAACCCAACGCCCGGCCTTCGATCTCGGCATCGACATCGAGTCGTCGCTGGGAGTTCTCGCGTTTGACCGAGTTGTAGGTTGGGGCCAGACGAACGTCGGCGATGTCGGCGAGCCGCACCAGACCTCCGTCGGGCGTGTCGAGCATCATGTTCTCGACGTCGGTCACGCTGTCGCGTTCGCTGAGCGGGGTCCAGACGTTCACGTCGAATGCCTGGCCTTGGTAGAAGAAGTCACCGACCTCCTCACCCGAGATGATCGTTGATGCGGCACGCCGTACGTCGCCGGGCTTCAGGCCCACCTTCTGGGCGGCTTCGAGATTGACCTCGACCTGCATCTGCGTCATCTTGGTGACAAGTTCCACGTGTTCCTCGGTGACGCCTTCGATGCCCTCGAGGACGCCGACCAACTCGTCGGCCTTCTCCTGCAGCTTCTCGATGTCATCTCCGTACAACCGGATCACGATCGGATGCGACGAGCCGGCGAGTACCTCTCGGGTTCGTTCCTTGAGATACGTCTGCACGTCTCGGCGCAATCCCGGATACCGGTCGACGACCTTTTGCACTTCGGCCAGGGTCTTGTCGTAGTCGACCGATGGGTCGATGCTGATCCAGTTCTCACCGAAGTCGACGCCGTACACCTCGTCGGCCTGCATGGCCTGACCAATGTGAGCCCCGAAGTTACGCACTCCCGGAATCTTGATCAGGTCCTCGTAGGACGCTTTGGTGACTCGTACTTCCTCGGCGAGCGATGTGCCCGGCTTGGTCAGCCAGTGCATCAGGAAGTCGCGCTCCTTGAAGTCGGGCAACAGTTCCTGCCCGAGCCCCGGAACGATGACGACCCCGGCAAGCACGATCGCTCCTGCGCTGAGCAAGCCCGGAAGCGGGTTGCGCACCATCGGCCTCAACGCCTTGGCATACCAGTTCTGCAGCACCTGCACGACCGGGGAGGTGCGATGACCGACCTTGCCGATCGACAACAGGATGAGGCTGAGCGCCGGCGTGACGACCAGAGCGATCGACATCGACACGATCACCGCAAGGGCATACGAGAAGGCCAGCGGCCGGAAGAATGCTCCGGTCAGGCCTTGCAGGAAGAAGATCGGCAGCAGCGCCAACGCCTCGATCAACGAGGCATAGACGACGGCTCCACGAACTTCCAACGAGCCCTCGAGAATGATCGAGGCCGTCGACTGCGTGCTATTGGTTTCCCGAGCTATTCGCAGTCTTCGGATGATGTTCTCGATGTCGACAATCGCATCGTCGACCACCGCCCCAAGGGCGATAATTAGGCCGGCGAGGATCATCGTGTTGATCGTCGTGTCGAGCCAGGCAAGCACCATCATTGCCGCCATCAGCGACAGTGGGATGGTGATCACGCTGATCAATGCGCTGCGCCAGTCGAAGAGGAACAGCAACAAGATGACCAGCACCAGCACGGAACCGATAAGCAACGACTCGGTCAGGTTGTCGATCGAGGTTTCGACGTAGCTGGCCGGCCGGAAGATCGTGGTGTCGATCTCCACTCCCGGCAGGCCCGGTCGCAGCTCGTCAATCGCCTTCTCGACGCCCTTGGTCACGTCGAGGGTGTTGCCCCAGGGCAGTTTCTCGACGATCAGCATCAGTCCGTCGCCGCCGTTGATCACGGCATCGCCGAACATCGGCTGCGGGCCCTCCTCGACGATGGCCACGTCCGACAGACGCAATGGCCCTTCGGGGCGGTTCTCGACGATGACCTGGCCGAGATCCTCGGGCTTGACGATCGGCAAGACATGCTCCACCTGCAGACGCTGGTTGGGCGTCTCGATGAAGCCACCGGTACCGATCACGTGCCCGGGTTCGTAGCGCAGAATTCCGGCGGCCAACGCATTTGACGTGACCTCCATCACCTTGTCAAGCGTGACCTTCTTCTCTGCCAACTTCTCGGGCTGTACCTGCACCTGCATCATTCGGATGCGCTCGCCGTACAACGTCACATTGGCCACCCCGGGAACCCGCAAGAGGCGGGCCCGGATCTTCCAATACGAGAGCATCGACATGTCGATGACCGACAACGTCTCGGACGACAAACCAATCTTCATCGCTCGGCTGGTGGCCGACAACGGCTGCAACATGACCGGCGGAGCCGCCCACGTCGGCAACGTTGCCGTGATCGTGGCCAGGCGCTCCTGCACGTTCTGCCGAGCCACCATCAAGTCGGTTCCCCGCTTGAAGATCAACTCGACCGACGAGAGTTGCACGACCGACTTCGAGCGCAGCTGCTCGAGGTCGGGTAGACCAGCCAGCACCTGCTCAATGGGTACGGTAATGAGCGACTCCACCTCGGTGGCAGAGAGCCCGAATGACATCGTTTGCACCTCGACGCGAGGCGGAGCGAACTCCGGGAACACGTCGACGGGCATCCGTTGGATTTGTCCAAATCCGAATACCATCATTGTGGCGCTGAGCGCCACCACGACGAAGCGGAAATGGAGACTCTTTGAGACAATCCACCGCATCATCACATCAATCGCCTACTTCCCAATGCCGGTCTCAGCACCAAAGAGTTCAGCCACACCGACGACGGCCACCGAGGTTCCAACCCCGGGACCAGTTGTCAGAAATGCCTGATCACCCTCGATACGGTCGATGCCGATCTCCTCACGGATGAACACGTTGTCTCCCTTGACCACGTAGGCCCAGGAAAGGCCGTCGGGGTCGTAGATGACCGCCCCGTACGGGATGACCGTCTCGTCACCCTCGCCGGCGGTGATCTCACCCGTGACAAGCGCGATCCGCTGGGCCGCATCGGCCGTCAACGTGACCTGCTTGACGTCGAGACCGGGCACGGTGTCGATCACGGCCGGGACGATCTTCTCGCCGGTGGCCGGCGGGTCGGAGCACGCAGTGAGCGAACCGGCCAAAGCCGTGAGGCCGACGGCGATGATTGTGAAGTGGTTGTTACGCATGGATTCCTCCAATGGAGAGCGCGTCGGCGGGCGACTCGTTGACGAAAAGTTGGTTGGCCTGCACATCGGGGGCGAAGCGCAGGTGAAGGGCCGGAACAATGACAAGTCCGACGATGAGGGTGGTGATCAGGCCACCGATGAGCACGAAGGCCATCGGAGCCACGATTTCGCCGCCGGCGGAGTTCGCCATCAACGCGACCGGAATGAGCACTGCGATGCTCACCAGAGTCGACATGACCAGCGAACCAGCCCGCTCGGAAGCAACCTGGGAGACGATCGTGGCCCGATCGACGCTGCCACCCTCTGCCTCGATTTGCTGCGTGCGGCGTGAAATGCCCGTCGCGTTGCGGACTGCGAGTCCGATGGTGGCGACGAGACCGGCGATGTGACCGATCGTCAGGTCGCCGCCGTCAATCAACGTGACGATGATGCCGCCGACCGCGGCCGCTGGCAGCGTCAGGAACAGCAAGCCCGCCAGCTTCCAACTGGCCGTAGCGGCCTGAAGGATCAGCAGGGCAATCACGGCGGCGATCAAGGCCATCGCCCATGAGCGGTTCACCGCATCGCGGTGGGCCTGGTAGTCGCCAACCAGTTCAGCGTGGACCGCCAGCGGATACTGGATGCCGGCGATCGCCTTGTCGACGTCGGCAGCGACGCTGTCGGCGCTGCGGCCGTTCACCGAGGCGACGATGTCGATGATCCGAGCGGAGGCGTCTCGTTCGATGACCGTCGGAGTCGGAGCAACCGACACCGACGCAACGTCACCGAGGCGAACCTGGCCACCGTCGGGCGATCCGATCATCAGATCCTCCACCGTCGACACCGACCGGCGAATCTCGGGCGTACCGAGCACGATGACTTCAAACACTCGCTGGTCTTCGAAGAGGTTGCCCACCTCGATGCCCTGGATCATCGTCGCTGCGGCACGGCGGATGTCGCCCGGCAGCAGGCCCACCTTCTGAGCTGCGTCGAGATCAACCTTGATGCGCAGGCTTGGCTCGTTGGGCGCGATGACCACTTGTGGGTTCTCGATGCCGTCGATTCCGGCGATGGCCGCCTTCACTTCTTCCGCCTTGGCAATGAGCGTCTCGCGCTCCTCACCGAAGATTCGGACGTTGATCGGGGCAAGGCCCGGCTCGATCACGTCGGTGAGGCGCTGACCGGTGTACGTGAGCAGCGTTGACTGCACCCCCGGGTAGCCATTGACGACCTGATTGACCAGCCCGACGGTCTCGTTGTAGTCGCTTTCCGTGTCGAGACGAACCCACAGCTCACCGGAGCTCACGCTCTCGACCTGATCGGACGTGATGGCACGACCAAGGTGGCTACCCACCCGCGCGACGCCATCGACGCTCGCGAGTTCGGCGTTCATCTTGGTGGCGATACTCTCCATCGCGCTCAGCGAGGTACCCGGCTGGGCCGAGACCTTGACCAGCAGATCGGTCTCCCGGAAGGTCGGCACGGTGTCGGACTTCAATTGGGTGAACCCAACGACCCCGATGGCCAGCAGCACTGCGGTGCCCGCAAGGGCCACGACCGGCTGCCCGGCGAACTTGCCTGCCGTCTTGGCGTACATGTCTCCGAACAGCCGAACTCCGCGAGCCTCGGCCGGAGCCTGCGGTGAGCGAGCGAACAGCAGAACGCTGAGGGCAGGCACGAGCACCAAGGCGACGAGCGACGAGGCAATGATCGCCAACAGGTACGACATCGCAATGGTCGGGAAGAACGACTCACCGGCGAGCCCCGACACCACGAGCATCGGAACGGCGACCACTACGGCGATGGCCAAGGCATACAGGGCCGGGCCGCGCTGGTCGACGATTCCCTCACGGATGAGGCTGGTAGGCGTGGACTCTTCTCCGTTCTGTGCCCGGCTCCGGAGGCGACTCGTGATTGCGCCGGTCACCGAGATGGCGTCATCGACGATGAAGGCCAGGGCCATCAGCAAACCGGCGATGACCATGGAGTTGATCGTTGCCTGGCGCACGTACAGGACCATGCCCGCGACCACGCCCGACACGACGATGCTCACGCCGGCGACGACGGCACTGCGCCATTGGAAGAACAATCCGAGGAGCAGCAGTGCCCCGAGAATCGCTCCGATCGCCAACGCAGTCTGCAGGGCACTGATCGAGCGCGAGACGTAGGTCGCCGGCTGGTAGATCTCGGTATCAACGGCAACGTCGACGAGGCCCGGGGCGAGAATCTCCAGTTGGTCTTCCACTCGCTCGGCGATGGCCACGGTGCTCTCGCCCGGGAACTTCTCAACGACGAGCAGGATTCCGGGCTGATCGCCGAACACCGCGTCGCCGATCAGCGGCTGATGGTCTTCGATCACGGTGGTGACGTCGGCGAGCGTCATGCCCTCGGCACCCTCGATGGCAACCTTGCCGAGCTGTTCGGCGTTGACGATCGGTGACTCGTGCTGCACGGTCAGGCGCTGGTTGGGCGTCTCCACGAAACCACCTGCGCCGGGCGTGGAGGCCTCGAGATACGTGAGCGGCGACACCCAGAGGGCGTTACCGGTTGTCGAGATGATCTGGCTGAGTTCGACACCCTTTTCGGCCAACTTGGCTGGGTCGACCTGAACCTGCAGTTGGCGCTCACGCTGGCCGAAGATGGCCACGTTGGCGACGCCGTCAACCCCGAGGAGGTTGGGGCGCAAGGTCCAGCGAGCGAGCACACCGAGCTCGATCGGGGTGAGCTTGTCGGACGAGATTCCGACCATCATCACCCGGCTGGCGGACGAGGCGGACTGCAGCATCTGCGGCGGCTTCGACACGTTCGGCAGGGCCGCGGCGCCAACGAGTCGCTCAGCGACTACCTGGCGAGCACGAAGAATCGGGGTGCCCGGCTCGAAGATCATCTCGATCGACGACAGGCCTGGAATCGACCGCGAGCGGATCGACTCCATCCACGCCACGCCGTTGAGCAAGTCCTGCTCGAGCGGAACCGTGATCAGCTGCTCGACCTCGGAGGCAGACAGGCCGAGCGCCTCGGTCTGCACCTCCACCGTGGTGGGCATGAACTCCGGCAGCACGTCTGTTTTCATCGTCGGGAACTGCCAGATTCCTAACAACAGCAGGACCACCGCGAATCCGACGACTGGTCGCCGATTCCGTAGGCCCCATCCGATAAGCCAACGCATAACTCCCCTACCTTCTCGAACGCCCCCGACACCGGGAGACGAACGACGATTGTCGATTGTTCTTCAGCTTGCATTCAGGATCAATCTGGCAAGATGCTCAATAGGCCGTTTGCCCAATCGTCCCGATGCGGAATATAAGCATGAGCGCGACGCTGTGGGTAGGTATTTCGGCTTCGTTTGGGGCCAAACGATCGTGAATGATCCATTCGGCCTGTTCCGCAGTTTGTGGTTACTCGAACGCTGATCGATGCTGTATGGACGCAACGACGAGGTACTCCGGTGAGTCCACCGTCGGTGGGTTTTTCACATACTTTCCAGGTTCAACGGACCAAAGATTCTCGACATACAGCCCAGCGGAGGCGACGATGAACCGAAGCTCACGGGGCGTGTAGCAGGTGGTCCAGAGGTCGACCGGGGCCACTTCGCCCTGCTCACTGCGGATTTCGGTCAATTCGTGAGCGGTTCCCGTGACCACGTCGAAGCTCGCGTCGGTCTGGTACTTCACACTGAAGTAAGCATTGAACGCGCTCAGTGCTATTCGGCCGTTGCCACGCAGCGCGCGTTTCATAGACGCCAGAACTGCCTCATCTTGGCCTGCACGGAGCAGCCCGAAGCCTCCCTGACACAACGAGATCACCCGGTCGAACTCTCCGTCGAAGCGCATCGATCGCACGTCGAGTCGCTCGAACGTCGCGCCGGTTGGTGCCCCATCTCGGGCAATGTCGATGAACCGGCGGCTGATGTCGATTCCGTGAACCGGAATGCCTCGCCGCGCCAGCTCGTGGGAGTGTCGCCCGGGGCCGCAACCGACATCGAGCACACGCGTCGAAGCATCGAGCTCCAGAACCTCGACCAGGAAATCGATCTCCTGGCGGGTGCCCTTGGTGAACGAGTAGCGCAGATAGGCCGAACCCATGTGGTCGGCCAAACCTTCGAACCAGTGGTGATCCTCCGCCTCGGTCGGCACGCGCTCATCCTTTGGCGGCGGCCCAGGTGCTTCCCCAGGCCACGTTGACTTCCAGGGGCACGCTTAGCGATGCCGCCTCGCGCATGATCGGCAGGACGAGGGCCGCAACCTGGTCTTTCTCGGCATCGGGCACCTCGACGATGATCTCGTCGTGGACCTGCAAGATGATCTGCGAGTCGAGCTCGGCGGCTTCGAGGGCATGGTCGACACGGACGAGTGCGACCTTGAAGATGTCGGCAGCCAGACCTTGGATGCCGGCATTCATCGCTTGGCGTTCGCCGGCCTGACGGATGCGGAAGTTCGGGTTCTGGAGCTCCGGAATCGGCCGGCGGCGACCGAACAGCGTCTCGGTGTATCCCCGTTGGCGGGCCTCTTCGACGGTGCCCTCCATGTACGCCTTCACGCTCGGGAACGCATCGAAGTAGGCCGTGAGGATGACTGCGGCGTCCTCGGTGGCGATACCGAGCCGCTGGCCAAGCCCGAAGGCCTCCATGCCGTACGCGAGGCCGTAGGAGACCATCTTCGCCTTCGAGCGCTGCTCGATGGTGACATCGGCCGCCGAGACGCTGAACACCCTGGCCGCCGTTGCGTTGTGGATGTCCTGTCCGCTGGCGAACGCTTCGATCAGGCCCGGATCCTGGGCGAGATGGGCAATGCAGCGCAGCTCGATCTGGTTGTAGTCGGCGATGAGCAACTGGTTGCCGGGTGACGGCACAAATGCCTTGCGGAACAGTCGGCCTTCCACGGATCGAACGGGGATGTTGTGCAGATTGGGCTGATCCGACGACAGACGGCCCGTGCGAGCAACCGTCTGGTTGAACGTCGCATGAATGCGCGAGTCGGGCCCCACCTCGGCGAGGAGCCCCTCGCCGTAGGTGGAGCGCAGCTTCTCAACCTCGCGATACGTCAACAGCGGTTCGATGAACTCGGGCCACTGGTCACGTAACTTCTCGAGCGTCGCCGCGTCGGTTGAAAAGCCGGTCTTCGTCTTCTTGCCGGGAGCCAGGCCTCGCTCGTCGTAGAGGATCTCACGTAGCTGGATCGGGGAGTTGATGTTGAACGGGCGACCGGCGACTTCTTGGAGTTGGGCCCCGAGCCGCTGCACGTCGGCGGTCAGCCGGTCGTTCAACGCCCGCAGTTCGGCCACGTCGACGGCCACACCGACGTGCTCCATCTTGGCGAGCACTCTGACCAGGGGATTCTCGATCTCTCGATACAGCCCGGCCATGCCCTGAGCTTCCAGGGCACGCCACAATGCTGGCGCGAGGTGGTAGATCGCAAGGGCTTCGCGGGCCGCGCGTATCGCATCGTCGGTGCCGGTGTCGCCGAAGTCGAGCTGCCCGGTCGCTCCTGCGTCGTCGGTCGGCCAGCGTAGGTCGGTGTACTTTTCGGTCAGCTCCGCAACCGCATAGCGGGCCGCGGCAGGGTCGATGA
>JANNNL010000226.1:0-14552 GCA_031398525.1 Actinomycetes bacterium
CGAGGGCTGCCTCCAACCGATCGACTCCCGCGCTGGCGGCGGCCACGATCGCGCCGGCCGGTCTGGCAAACTCCTGGCCACCGGTCACCACGCCGGCGAGGATGTGGCCGTTGACCTGGTCGATACCCAATTGCGCAGCAAAGTTGATCGCTGTCTGTTCGATCGGATCGAGTCGGGTGTGAATGACGGTGACGGTGGCTCGCTCTCCGGAGCGAACGCTGCTCAGGGGGTCGTCGGGAAAGCCAACGATCAGATCCACGGCGCCGGATAAGAGCCTGGACCGGGCGACGTCGGCGTCACTAACGACGCCGACAAACTCCACGAAACCGCCGATCTGCTCGGAAATGCCTTCGACCTGATCGACGAACGGGCTGTCGGCCGGCACAACGAACAGTGTCCGCAGCTTTGCCGGAGTTTCGCGATACCCCATGCCGAAAACCGCCATGATCAGGAACGGGCCGAGAACCAGAGTCAGCAGCAGCCGTGGTTGACGCACGACATCTGCGATCTCCTTACGCAGAAAGGCCCCCACCTGTACCAGCCGACGAAACCGACTCGATTTCATTCGACCGACTCCAGAGTCGACGTTCGGCCTCGCTGATACGACTCGACGATCTCGAAGAAGATCTCGTCGAAGGTTGGCTCCAACGGTCTCACATCGCTCACCGAGGCGCCGACCGCGGCGAGAGCTTGGCGAAGCGAGTCGACGACGACGGTGTGATCGTCGTCGGGCGAGTCGACGGCGACCATCAGCCCCGCCTCGGATGGACGAACCCAACGAACACCGTCGATGGCGCTCAGGCGGGCGGCATCTGCCCGGGAGAGATATCCGTCCAACTCGATGGTGATCGGATCGCCACCGTATGCCACCCGAGCCAGACGGTCGGGCGACGCCACCGTGACCAGGTGACCCTCGACCATGACTGCGACCAGATCGCACGAGATCGCTTCGCCGACATATTGAGTGGGTACGACAATCGTCTTGCCGCCGTCGCGCAAGCTTCGGAAGAAGGCCCAAAATCGTTCGCGGAGAATCGGGTCGACA
Source organism: Actinomycetes bacterium (assembly GCA_031398525.1). Classification (GTDB taxonomy): domain Bacteria; phylum Actinomycetota; class Acidimicrobiia; order Acidimicrobiales; family Ilumatobacteraceae; genus JANMJD01. The sequence goes on from JANNNL010000226.1 coordinate 1,046, forward strand.
CCAGCGGTCGGCTCGTCGAGAAACAGCAACTCGGGTTCATGGACGAGGGTGGCCGCGAGGGCCAGGCGACGTTGCATACCACCAGAGCAGTCGGCCAATTTCTTTGATCGGTCGCTTGCAAGGTCAACCAACTCGAGTAGTTCCTTGAGCCGCTTCCGTCGCCGCCAAACGGGCACCCCATACAGTGAGGCAACAAAGTTGAGGTTCCCCGACACCGTGAGATTCGGAAACAGAACCGGCAACTGAGGCATGTAGCCGAAGAGCGTCCGTTGCTTGGTGGTGAACGTCCGTGGGTCTTGACCAAAAACCGTGGCTCGACCGGACGTCGGCGGAATGATGCCGGTGAGACAGCGCACGAGCGTCGTCTTCCCGCACCCGCTCGGCCCAATCAGGCCAACAATTGCTCCCGCCGGAATCGACACGCTGATGTCGTCGAGCGCGGTTTGGCTGCCGAAAACCTTGGTCAGCGACTCGACGGTGATCATCGGGCTCGCAGCCAACGGAAGATGGGTCTGTGTTGCGATGGAATCCCGTTACCCGAGGGCACCCGTCGTTAACCCTGGTCAGCCAGGTTTGTCGTGGTGACGGTCCCCGTCGGCACGTGCAGCTCACGGCAACGGTGTCCGCTGAACGGCCGACGGTTGCTCGGCAACACTCGGATAGTTCTCGCGCAGCGCCGCCAGAACCGCCACCACAACGGCAAGACCGACCGCCGCTCCCCCGAAGCCGTAGAGGCTGACTCCGACGAGGGTGGCGAAAAGTGTCGCTGCGGGACCGATCCGCAATGTCCGCGTATACACGAACCGTTCCATTGCTACGCAGTCGAGAACTTGTAGGGAGGTCACTGCGGCCGCCGCAACGATCCCGGTCGTACCTCCTTGCAGACCCCACGCAAGCAGGACGATCAAAAGTCCGCCGGTGGCGACGCCCACTGCGGGAATCACGCTCGTTGCTCCGAGAATGAGGGCCAGAATCGAAGTGGCAGGCAAATCCAGGCTCGACCCGATCCCGTAGCCGACCACCCCGACCACCAGGGACTTGGCCAGCATCAGGATCAGATACTGCCAGGCCACCTGGTATGCGCGGTGCAGCACGATGCTCATCTCCGCTCGGCGACGCTCATCGACCTGCCGGAGCAGCCCGCGGACCAATCGCGGACCATGGGCAACCAGAAAGATACTGAGCACCATAGTGATCAGGGTGGCAATGCCACGTGTAGCGGTGCTGCGTACCGCCTCGGTTCCGCTGCCCCCACCGCTGGCGAGCCGCGCCGGGAGATCATCGAGAAAGCCCACGGTGCGGTCTCGCAGGCCGAAGTCGCGAGCGGCTTGACCGACCCACGACGAGCCGTCCTCGATCCGTTGCGCAGCGTCCGGCGCCGTCGTCCGCAACCGACTCAGGCCAACGCGTAAGTCACCGACGCCGGCCCAGATGACACCGGCAACAATGACCATCGTCATGAGAAAGACGACCAGCATGGCGACGCCGCGCTTGACGGACCGGGCCAGCCGTTCAACCAATGGATAGAGCATCGCCGCAACCAGCATCGCCGCAGCGGCCCAACCCAGCACTCTGGTCGATTGGCCGAGCGTCCACGCGGCGGCGATCACGGCGGCGAACGAGAGAGTGGAGACCACGACAGATCGTCCTCGCGGCCGAATCCGGGGTATGACTGCGATTGGCCGCCTACCGTCGGGCACGGTTCGGCTTCCTTCCCCAGGCGCGACGGAGCGGGCCCGACTTGGCGGCGGCCCCATCGGAGCTGGCTCCGACGCTGACAAGTCCCAACTCGATCAGAATCGCCTTGCCCGCTCCGAGGAGCGGAACGGCGATCAGTGCACCGGGCACACCGAAGGCGGACGCCCCGACCAGCGCGGCGATCATGGTCGTCGGCGGAGAAAGATCGACGGCATCGCCAACGATCATCGGCTGCAACACGTTGTTCTCGAACTGCTGATACGCGAGAAACCAGCCCAGACAAATCAGCAGCGTCGTTGGGCCCTGGGTGGCGCCGAGCACGATGAACAACGATCCACCGAGGAACCCGCCGATCTGGGGAATCAGGTTGGTCATGGTGACCCACACCGCAGCCACCGGGGCCAGTGGAACACCGGCCAGCAGGCCGACGATCAAGATGGCGACTCCAGCACTCAACGCAACCAAGATCGACCCTGCGAAGTATCGACCGACGGTTCGATACAGGATGTCGAATGCGCGCACGACATCATCTCGACGCCTGACGGAGATGATTCGTAGGACGCCACGGCGCAGCCGATTCCCGTCAAGCATGACGGCGATGCTGACCAACACGGTGGCCAGCAGTGCCGTGACCCCGTCAAGCACAGAGCGGAACAGTCCCTGCAACGGAGCGTCATCGACGCCGAGATTGGCGGGAAGCCCCTGCACCCACCGCTCGAGACGGGCAGGAACATCGGCATCGACCAGACGCCCGCCGATGACCGGCAAGTCATCGAGACGCTCGACCAGACGGGGGACGTCGGTGTCGAACTTCCCGGCCTCGCGGGTCGCGACAGGAAACACGACAGTCAACAAAACGGTGCCGAAAATCAGCGCCAGCCCCGACAGCGCGAGCACTGCCGCCCATCGGTATCGCAGCAAACGTTCCAGTCGGATCAGGATGGATTCGAGGGCAACTGCGATCAACGTGCCCAAGCTGACCCAGGTCAGGGCATCACGAGCCACGCTGACCATATGGGCTGTCACCACCAGGCTGACCGCCGCGAGGCCGATCGCGCCACCTACCCACCAGTGGACGTCGACGAGCGTTGAGCCGTCCGCCTCGATGCGAGCGTCGTCCGGTGATTCCACAGCCGGTGATTCCACAGCCGCCCGCTACCCGAAAAGTCATCAATTCAAACGTTCCCCGTCGATGCGGGAAAGCTCGGTGCCGGTGGGCCAGACTTTGCCGGTGTACACGAGTCAGATTTTGTCCTCACCGCTCGGCGCGTTGAGTCCGGTCGATCCCGAACGTCCGAATGGCCCACAGCAGGCGGGTTGGGAATGGGGTGACCGCGATGTCGAGGTCGGCATTTGGGAGTGCACCCCCGGCGAAATGAATGGATTCACCGGCGATTTCGACGAGATGATGTGCATGGTGTCGGGCCGGGTGACAGTCACCCATGCCGGTGGTTCGTATGACATCGCCCCCGGCACCACCTGGGTCACGCCGCGCCAGTGGCCGTGCACCTGGACCGTTCATCAGACCGTCCGCAAGCTCTATGTCATCGACAATCGCCCGGGTGGCCCTGGTGAACCCGTCCATCTCGGCAACGCCCACACGGCGGTACTTGGCGATTCAAAGCCTCGGGCGGGCGCAACCGAGGGCGATCCACGTGAGTCGAGCGTGGCGATCTGGAACCACAACGGCCTCGAAGTCGGCGTGTGGGAAGCCACTCCGGGCGTCTTCCCGGCGAGCAGGATCGGCTACGACGAGGTGTTCGTCTGCCTGTCGGGCACGGCGACGATGACCACCAACGACGGTGTCCGGTTCGACCTGACCCCCGGCTCCGTCCTGCTGACCCCCAATGGTTTCACCGGCACCTGGAGCGTCTCAGAGACGTTCCGCAAGGTCTACTGCATCATCCGTCGCAGCTGAATTCAGCACGGCTGAGTCCCCGGCGACTACGGACAACGAGGTTTCGGTCGTCTGGACGACCACCGCGATCAGCACGATCACCCCACCCAAGAGGGTCGCCGCGCCGGGCTCTTCCGAGTAGGCCAACCACACCCAGAACGGACCGAGGACGACCTCGAGCATGGTGATCAGGGCGACTTCGGCGGCGGCAATCAGGCGCGCGCCGATCACGAATAGCGCTTGCCCGATACCGGTTTGGAACACACCCATGACCAGCATCACCAGCGCATCGCGCCTGGTGATCGAACCAAAATCGGTGAACGGCAACGCACCGAGGAACAAGATGATCTGTGAGAGGGCCACTGCCGGCGCCATCGAGATTTGCCGCTGGTGGCGGGCAATCACAATCGTGACCGCGAAAAGGATCGTCATGATCATCGCCGCAATCAGCCCCGACACCGGACCGCTCCCGGGGCCGCCGACCATGATCCCCACGCCGATGAGTGCCACGACCGTCGCCAGCCAAGTCCGACGCGACGCCGTTTCGCGTAACAGCATCCAGGCCAGCAGCACAGCGATGAATGGCGCGAGCGCCTGGACCAGCAGCACGTTCGCCACCGTGGTCCGATTCAGGGCGACAATGAACATGGCGCTGGCGCCAGCCATGCAGACCGCCAACACGACGCCCATTCGGCCGATCGAGCGCACCGAACTGGTCAACCGAGCCGGGGCCTGCCATGTTGCCAGCAGGCTGAGGACGACGGCCGCCACCCCGGCCCGACCGGCCATCTGCGTCGCGGTGTCGACAGAGAGCTCGCGCTGCAGCGCTCCCGCCGTTGACCAGGCAATTGCCGACCCGGCGATGGCCAGCTGACCCCGCCGGCGAGCCGCCGCCGGTGAAGTTACATCGGCAGAACCACGCATTCCTCCAGTGAAGCAGCCTCCGATCACCAGGGCATCATGGGCCCAACGGCGGCATTGTCGCATTGCAACATTTTCAGAAAGACAGTTCGTCGTACGGAGGTTAGGATCTCCGGCGTTCCAGCTCGCTGGAAAAATGGGCATGAGCCAGACGGCGCATTGGGGCGACTTGCGCTTCAAACCGAAGATTGTTGACATACAGTGACCGACGCAGCACTGCGAACGGTGGCGAAAGGACTACGGGCGTGATCGATAACGCAGTCATGATTCTCAATGGCAAGGGTGGCGTACTCAAGACCACCCTGAGCGCCCAGCTCGCCGGCCTCGCTGCTCTCTCGGGATGGCGCGTGCTCGCCGTCGACCTCGACCAGCAGGGCAACCTGGCTCGCGACCTCGGCTACATGGACCAAAGCGACGGCGGGCGCAACCTGCTCGACGCCGTGCTGGGCGAGGAGCCACTCGCTCCCCTGCGCAATGTACGCCCCGATCTCGACGTCGTTCCCGGCGGGCCCCACCACGTTCGGCTTTACCGGGAAATTGCCGCCGGCACCGGTGGAGGCTTGGTCCCCACCTACGACGAACTCGATTCGGTGCTCGGCCCCGTCGCTGCCAAATACGACCTTGTCGTGATCGATGCCCCTCCTGGTGGCGAAGCCATTCACCTTGCCGCCCTCACGGCAGCTCGTTGGCTCGTCATCCCGACACAGCCCGATCAAGGCTCGATCGATGGCCTGGCCAGCGTGTTCCGCGCCCTGAACTCGGTGCGTAAGAGCACCAACCCGGGCATTTCGATCCTCGGCATCGTGCTCGGCCCGATCAGCTCACAGGCCACTCGCTTGCGCGCCGAGACAATGGAGCATCTGCAGTCAATCCTCGGCTCACAAGTCGAGGTGTTTGAACGCACCATCCGTGCCGCCCAACTCGTCGCGGTGCAGTGTCGCCAGAATGGCCTGCTCGTTCACGAGTACGAGGAGGAGGCGGCGCAGGAGACCCCTTGGTACAAGCTGTCGAAAGAAGAGCGCAAGTCTCGCCGTAACTTCTCGGGTGCGGCATCTGGCCTTGCCGAGGACTACCAGGTCCTCGTTCAAACCATCCTCGAGCGGATTACGGCGATCTTCGCCGCGGAAGAATTGGACGATGACGCCTAGCACCGGCTTCAACCCTTTGAGTGAGATTATGGCGTCGGCTGCCACGGAGCCGGCGCCATTGTCGCGCCGGGTCGGAGTTAGTCCACCGCCGAGACGACCTCAGCAAGAAGTGGCGGTCCCCACACGGGTGGTGAAACGTGTGGAGTCGCCGCGAAGCGTCCGTCCGACGGCAGCGAGAGTCGTAGACCCCCCAACCGCAGCCGACGATGACGATCCGTATTCGGCCGAACTCAAGGTGGGACGGAACAAGCCCGGCGGCCGGCGGCGACCGGCGACTACGCCGGCGACATCATCCGACGAGCGAACCCGCACCACAAGTACGACGTTGCCATTGCCGCTCCTCGACCAACTGCACCGTGCCCGACTCGCCAACGAAATCGCCGGGGGCAAGTTCAAGATTCAGCAGCGCCTGAACGAGGCCATCTTGGAGCTACCCACAAATCCCGAAGTAGTGCTCGCATCGCTCCAGCGTTATCGCAGCCGACTGAACTTCGGTGTCGGCACCGATGAGGACGGTTTTATCGACGAAGGGCGCTTCACATTCCGAGTGACCCAGACATCCGAACGGCACATGGCCCAAATCATGAGCGGTTTATATGACCATCTTGGTCGTCGTGTCCATCGCCAAGACCTTTTCGGCCTGGCGATGATTCACTGCATCTCGAAGTAGCCCGACCCGGCCTTGACGGTCGGTTGCCGGACGGCCGGATCAGCGAAGCGCCATGGACGATTCGTCGACGAACATCCGAGACACCGTCAGACCGATGTAGTACGCGGGCCCTACCAGCAGCGCCAATGTCAGCGGCCATGTCGGCTCGGAATCGAAGGTCGTCATGAACACGATCGCGCCGAGCCACACCGTCGTGATCGCGACGGTGATCAGGCGACGGTTCGACACCCGCAATGGGTGGGGAAACTCGAAATCAGTGAGCGATGCCACTGACAACGCAATCACGATGAGCGCCGACACCGTGGTGTTTGCTCGCAGGAGGAACAGGGTCGGGGCAACGAGGTTCCACATTGCCGGGAAACCCCGGAACCAGTAGTCGTCGGTCATCATGTCGGTGCGCGAGAACCAGATCGCCGAGGTGAAGACGATCAGGCTGAGCAATGCCAACGACCAGTTCTGCCCGGGCAGTAGCCCGAACTGGTGCAAAAACGCAGCGGGCACGATCACGCAGGTCACAAAGTCGATGACTAGATCGAGCACGTAGCCGTCGATACGGGGTACCCGTTCCTTCACGTCCCACACTCGGGCCATCGGACCATCGATTCCGTCGATCACGACGGTGGCGATGAGGAGAATGATTGCCTGACGAGGCCGACCTGACAGCACGGCTTCGAGCGCCAGCATGCCGACCACAATGCCGCTTGCCGTGAAGATGTGAACCGCCCAGGCTTGACGGCGTTCGGCAGTTGAGCAGGGCGAATAGGCAGGTGGGGGGGCGTCACTGGACACGGTGATCTATCCTAGTGGTCGGTGAACAGCGAACGGGAGCCCGCGCTCGACACTCAAGGCGCACCGTCAAGCGCACTAAGCGGCGCTATCGAGCCACGACAGCGACTCGTCGAACGAACGTGGTTCGGAGTGTCGACGCTCTACGCCCTGTTACGTGTTGCCTTGGCCGAACAGTTCCTCGTCAAGTACGGGCTCAATATCTACGTCTTCGCGGCGATCGAGTTCCTCTCGACACCGATCTATGCAATCGGGGTCACGCGCATGGTGCGCGGCCTGGTCGCCTCGCGACGCGCATCCGCCGTCCGCTGGTTGATGGTTTCAATCCTCGGTTTCGTGGCGCCCGATGCGTACGTGGTGGTCGCCGCCCGCCAGGTGCCTGCGTCGATGTACCTCGCGGTGCTTGCCTGGGTCGTGCTTGGCACGATCCTGGGGATTCGGCGACTCCGCCGCCAGATCAGGTTGGCCGGCCGAACTGTCTGAAGGCCGGACCGATTCGGCCTGACTACAGGCTGTCGATGGTGACTTGGCCGGTCGATCCATTGATGGTGATGGTCGCCCCGTCAGGAATGCGACGAGTGGCGTCGGCGATGCTCGCTACGCAGGGAATGCCGAGCTCACGGCTCACAATAGAGGCATGGCTGCCGAATGATCCGACGTTGGTGATCACGCCGCCGGCGACGAGGAACAACGGTGTCCACGACGGGTCGGTGTGGTCGGTGATGAGGATGTCACCAGGCTCCAAAGCGCTCGGATCGTCGGGTCGGGTGAGTACCCGAGCGATTCCCGTCACTGTGCCGGGGGCACAGGCCGCACCTGCGAGCACGTCGCCAGCCGAGACCGGCTCGACGACGAGGTCGGCCCGGCGGGTCCACGTCGACAGCGGCGGGCAGACATTGTCGACGATGAACGGCGGCTCCAACGTCGCCAACTCGGCAAAGTCGACCTCGCGGGTCGCCAAGGTGTCGGCGAACGAGGCGGGATCGGCCAGATACAACTCGACCTCGTCGTCGAGCAGCATGTAAATCTGCTTGGCGTGGGCGAGATGCCCAGCAGCCGTCATCCGCCGGCCAAGCTCGTCGAAGCACATGCGCACTTCGTGCAGGCCGCGGATGTTGTTGGTCTTGCATCGCTCGCGGGCCGCCTGCCACACGTCGGCAGAGTGCAGGCCAACAGCGAACATGCCGAGCGCCTCGTCGTTGCCGGCGAGGGCATCGCGGATCTCGGCGGCGATCCGTTCGCGCTCGACGTGGTTGCGGGCCGATGCGGCCGTCGGGTCGGCATGGTCACCCTGCTGGCGCATCGCCTCGAGTTGGGCGTAGATCAGCCCCGGATTCGTTTCGTAGCTCTCGGCTCCGGCATCCCATTCGTCGGGGCCGCGTGAGCCGTGCTTGCGGACGAATCCCTCGATCTCGGCGGCCAACCCGCTCCCGGCGATCACCACGGCCACGTCGGCAAGCCCGGCGTCAAACGCGGCGGTCAGCGAATCCGATGAACGGATGATCCGCGACATCGCCCACAGATCGACGGCGATCTCGGCCGAATCGACCCCACCGATCGATGACAACAACAGCACCGCATCGGCAGCCCGGCCCAACTCTGTGCAGGTCGCCGTGACTATGCCCGGGCCGAACGAGGCGCCGAGCGACGCCCACACATGGGAGTCGAACAAGGCGACGAGCATCGGCTGCACGCTGCGAGCCCTTGCGACAAGCTCTTCGCTCGAGGAGGCGGCTAGATCGGGACGGCCGTTGCGAAGGGCAATCGTCTCGGTCTTTTGGTCTTCGATTGGCTGGTAGAAGTCGCTGCCCAAGACGACCCCCATCGTCTCGCCGAGCTTGGCCGAATGCCGCTCACTCTCGTGCCACGGCTCGGCTTTGTAGGCCGGCACGTCGGGGCGGGCATCGAAATAGGCCTGATCAATCGCTTCCGGGCTGGCGCCCGGCATGCGGACGCCCATCAGGCGGGCCTGCGTCAGCGAGTTGTAGAAGTAGCCCCCGAACAGACCAAACGTCTCGGGCGGCGAGCCGTACTCGTCGGCATCGAAGACGCCGAAGCCGACGAATCCGTCGCGACATCCGAGTACCAAGCCGTTCTCCCAGCCGAAGGTCCAACCGAGCGGCGTACACGGGTTGGCGAGCACTTCTCCGGCGTTCGCCCGGGTGTAGTTCGGGAACCGCTCCGTCGGCGTGCGATCACAAATCCATTTGTCGCCAAGCATCGAAACTCCCCAGACGTCTTCCGTCGCCGTTCATTCGAACGAACCCCGGCGAGAACCTAGCAAGCCCCGATTCCTCAGCAGGATTCACGCGGGCGTCGCCGATCTACTGTTGGACGATGGAGCCGTATTCGCATGTTGCGCAGGCCGCGGTGTTCGAGCCGACCGATTCGTATGCGGATCTGCGCGAGCGGTGCCCGGTGCATCACGAGGCCGACCATGATCCGCCGTTCTATGTGCTCAGCCGGTACGCCGACGTGCAGCAGGCGTTGAAGTGCCCGGGTCAGTGGGGAAACACCGACGGTCCGGGCGTGTTCTATCAAGACGGCGGAGTGCTCGGTTCGGCCGACGATCCCGACCATGCTCGTCAGCGCAGAATTCTGCGGCCCGCCTTCCTGCCGGTCGCGATCTCGGCAATGACTGCGCCGGTTGAGGCGATGGCCGATTCGCTGCTCGACACGTTCGTTGCCGACGGCGAGGGAGACTTCGTCGAGCTGTTCGCCTTTCCGTTCCCCGCCATGGTTATCGGCGAGATCCTCGGCGTCCGCTACGAGGACCGCGAACGTTTCCGAGCATGGACGGCGACGACCGTCGAGGCACTGACCGGCGGGGACCTCCACGCCTACGAGATTGCCAAGGGCCTGACCGGCGACTACATCGAAGCGCGGATGAGCGAGCGCGACGACCTGCTCGATGCCGGTGAGCCAATCCCGGCCGATGCGCTCAGTCTGATGGTCCACGCCTGCCGACACGGCGAGTTGACCACTGTTGAGGCCCGACGACTCGGACACCAGTTGATCGTCGCCGGCCACGAGACGACGACCAGCCTGCTGGGCTTCATGCTCTACCGTTTGATCGAACGCCCCGAGTTGATGGACGCACTGCGGGCCGACCGCGGCCTGCTCCCCCTCGCCATCGAGGAAGCACTGCGGTTCGATTCCCCGGTTCAGGGGCTGTTTCGCACCAACGCGACGGCGACCACGATCCACGATGTATCCCTCAATGAACGGACCAAGATGCAGCTGCTCTTTGCCTCAGCCAACCGCGACCCCGAGCGATTCGAGCGGGCCGATGAGTTCCGCCTCGATCGTCCCCTCGACGAGGTTCGCCGGCATCTTGCGTTCGGATGGGGCATCCACTTCTGCATTGGTGCACCTCTCGCCCGGCTGGAACTGCGGGTGGCGTTCGAGCGGATACTCGATCGAATGACCGACATCCGACTCGCCGGGACGCCCCGCCGCAACACCTCGTTCGTCCTGCGCGGGTTAACCAGCCTGCCGATCAGTTGGAGCCCGGCATGAGCCTGATCGATCAGTACCTCATGGTCGACCGGGTCGCCGTCGTCACCGGCTCGGGGCAGGGTATTGGGCGAGGCATTGCCTGGGGACTCGCGGACGCCGGTTGTGACGTGGTCCTCAACGCTCGGCGGCTCGACGATCTTGCCGTCACCGCCGCCGGAGTCGAAGAGCGGGGCCGCCGGGCGTTGATTGTCGACGGTGACATCCGCGATTTTTCCGAGACGATTGCGGCCCTCACGATCGAGACCTTTGGACGGCTCGACATTTGGGTCAACAACGTCGGCGGCTCCGACGACAAAACCGTTCGGGCCTTGATCGACACCCCCGACGACGTCTGGCGTTCCCAACTCGAACTCAACCTGACGAGCGCATTCCAGGGTGTCAAGGCGGCCGTTCAGCGGATGCCCGACGGTGGGGCGATCATCAACATCGCTTCGGGAGCCGGAATGCGCGGGTCGCCGATGACGGGGCCGTACGCGGCGGCCAAGGCGGGGATGATCAACCTCACCCAGACCCTGGCGTTGGAACTTGCGCCGCGTGGCATTCGAGTGAACACGGTGTCGCCCGGGCCGGTCGCGACCGAGGCGTATGCCGAGGTGCTCGGCGTCTCGGACCAGTACGACGCGCTGGCCCGTACCATTCCGCTTGGCCGAATGGGCACGCCCGATGACATCGCCGGAGCCGTCGTCTATCTCGCCTCGCCCGCCGCGTCGTGGGTCACCGGGCAGAACCTGCTCGTGGCCGGAGGCCGGACCGAGCGCAGCTACCAGTACCAACCCCGCGCGGCGGCCGACACCACAACCTCTCCCCACAGCAAGAATTCATCGACATGAGCGAACCCCTTGACCAGGGGTTCGGTGCCGTACGTTAGCTGGCTGATGTGGGCAGACTGACCACCATCCGGGCGCCACCATCGTCGGGTGGGCCGTCGACGCAGATCGTGCCCCCGTGAGCCACGATGATCTCGCGGGTAATCGCCAGGCCGAGGCCGGTGCCACCACGTCCCGCGGTGCGGGCGTCGTCGAGCTTGGTGAAACGCTCGAAGATTCGTTGCCGGTCAGCGACGGCGATTCCCGGGCCGTCGTTGGCGATCGCCAGCACTGCCCGGTCGCCGATCTCGCCGAGGGACACCGTGACTCGACTGACGGCGAATCTCGACGCATTGTCGAGCAGGTTGCGGATCGCTCGGACCAGCTGCGCCGGATCGCCGACGACCTGCGCCGATGACACGCTCGCCAAATCGAACCGGGGGCCGGAATCGGAACGCAGCCGGGCCGTTTCGCTGAGCACGATGTCGTCGAGATCGACGGCCACTCGCCGGACCAGCCCCCCACCGTCGTCGAGCCGGGCGAGTTCCAACAACTCGTCGACGAGCCGTTCAAGCTCGATCGCATCGTCGAGCACCGCCTGATGCGATTCGACCATACCGAGCTGGCGAGCCCGGGGGATGTCGACCTCCAGCCCCGCCCGCATACGGGCCAGTGGGCCGCGCAGCTCGTGGGAGGCGTCGGCGACGAACCGTTTCTGGAGTTGAGCCGAATCGTCGAGTCGGTCGAGCATCCGGTTCATTGTCGAGGCCAGGTGGGCGATCTCGTCGTTCCCGGCGGGGGTTGCGACGCGCCGGTGGAGGCGCGATCCATCGATCTCGTCGGCCTCCCTGCGTATCGTTTCGACCGGTCGTAACGTCCGCCCGACGAGGGTGTGAATCAACCATCCGAGGAGCAGGGCGACGACCGGGATGCCTATTTCCAGGCCGCGGATCAACACTGCCCGGGCCTCGCGAATGTCGTCGGTGAGACCGGCCACACGCAACACGCCGGTGCCGTGGATGGTCGCCACCGGCCGGGTTGCCACCGTGTACTGATTCCTGTCGAGGGTGATCGTCGCCCACGACGGGGTCAGCGCCGACGCCGGGACGCCGGTACGGATTGGCGACGACGGGGCCGATGAGAACAACTCACCCTCATCGGTAGCCAACTGGATGATGACATCGTCGCCACCAGCAACCGTTGCATCACGTGGCTCGCGTCCGGATCGCAGCAGCTCGACGACGTCATCGGATCGTTGTTCAAGGGCGTCGCGCAGGTTGTTGGTCAACGTGCGCTGTTGAGCCGAGACCAGCAGCCATCCCGCGATCACCAGCACTCCAACGACCACCGCGACGGCGATGGCCGTGATCCGCACCCGCAGATCCCCCCACCGAATTGGGCGATCAGCCATCGTCCACGACGCAATATCCCGCGCCCCGCATGGTCACGATCGACTGACGCTCGAACGGCTGGTCGACCTTGCGGCGCAGCCGGGCGACGTAGACCTCGACGATGTTCGGGTCCCCGGCAAAGTCGTCTTCCCATACCGCGGCCAACACGTCGGTCTTTGACAACACCTCACCCTCCCGGCGGATGAGCAGCGCCAGCACGTCAAACTCACGGGCGGTCAGATCGATCGAGCGGTCGCCGCGCCACACCTGTCGGCGGCGTTGATCGACGCGCAGATCGCCGATCGCCATCGCCACCGGGACCCGGCCGCCGGCCCGACGGGACAGGGCCCACAATCGGGCAACGAGCACCGGGAACGAGAATGGTTTGGTGAGATAGTCGTCGGCTCCGTCTTCGAGCGCTTCGGCCTCGTCGAGGTCGCCATCCTTGGCCGTCAGCATCAGGATCGGGGTCTCGATGCCGGCCGACCGCAGGTCGGCGCAGACCCGGAAGCCGTTGCGCCTCGGAAGCATGATGTCGAGCACGATCAGGTCGTACACGGCCTCGGTCGCCTTCCACAGCCCGTCGTCGCCGTCGTTCGACACTTCGACGGCGAAACCTTCGGCCTCCAGGCCGCGCTGCACCGCCGCAGCGATCTTGTCGTCGTCCTCGA
>JANNNL010000237.1:0-5690 GCA_031398525.1 Actinomycetes bacterium
TCGGAGGTTCGGTGTTCAACCGGCTGAGCGCAGCGATGCTCGGCGCCGGACGGCTGATCGACGGCGGCGACAACCTGATGAACGCCCAGATGTTGGTGGCGGTCGGGCCGTCTGCCCTCGGCGCACCCGCAGCCGGATCGATCGCCAAACGGGTGGTACAGACCTGGTCCACGGTGGCCGATCGACGAATGATCGCCCTCGTGCAGAAGGTCTTGGTGTTGCTCGCCGACCATGAGTTGGCGACGTGCGCGCTCGCCGCGCGAGTCGCCGCGTCAACCCGCGCCGAGTTGTCGGCCTGTCTAGCAGCGGCCCTCGCCACACTGTCGGGGCCCCTGCACGGCAGCGCCGCGCAGGCGGTCCACGACCTGTTGATCGAGAGCGAACGGCACAGTGTGGACGATGTGATCGCGGCGTATCGCACTCGGCGCGAGCCCGTCCCCGGGTTTGGCCACAAGGTGTACAAGTCGGGAGATCCTCGCGTCGAACCGCTGCTGTCGGCAATCCGCGAGTTCGGCGGCGATCCGTCCCGCCGGGCGTGCGTCGAACATCTCTTGGAAATCTCGGCCATGCGACTGCCGGTTGCCCCCAACGTCGACTTCGCTCTGGGCGCGCTCAGCTATGTCGCCGACCTGCCGCCGACCACCCCCGCGGTGATGTTTTCGATCTCCCGGCTGGCGGGCATGATCGCCCACGTCCTGGAGGAATACGCCGCGCCACCCCTGCGGTATCGCACGACCGCTCGCTACGTCGGAAGTGCTCAGGGTGCACCCGGCCCACTGGTCGAAGAACTCTGACACGCCCCCTGCGTATGGTCGTGAGTGCTTCCCCAGCACCCACCACAAACGACCGATCGGGAGATCGATGGAACGCGATACCTTTTCTGCTGTGACTGAGCGTCCAGCGGTTGACTACGCCCATCTGCCCGGGGAAGAACAGAACCCCTTGATGGAGTCAACCGAGCACGTCGATTGGAGCATCACGCTCCTCAACGCCGCCCGCCACACGTTGGCCGGGTCGGGAGATCTGGTGACCGGCAACGTGCCGTTCTCGCCCGACGACGGCGGTCCCCACACCGCCCCCGACATCATGGTCATTCCTGGCGCGGCTGGGCGATCATTCGGTCGCTACACACCGGGGGTGGATGGGCCGATGCCATCGGCGTGCGTCGAGATTCTGTCGCCGTCGAATACCAAGGCCGAGATTCGCCGCCGTTGTAGCCGACTGCTTCGACTTGGTGTCGGTGAGGTCTACGTTCTCGATCCGAAGCGAGGCACCATCGTGCGGGTTCACGCCGGCGGTGATGCGTGGGAAGAATCGAACGCCCTGGGCACCTACAGTCCTGCGTTGCAACTGACCTTCACGACGCTGGATCAGCGACTCGCGGTGTGCTGTCCGGGCGGGCGAACCGTGAGGCCCGGGGACGACCCGTTCCGCTGGTTGGTCGACGAGATGAACCGCGCCGATCACCTGCTCGACGAGATCGCCGATCGAGATCAGGCGATTGGCGACCTGGATCGGGCAATTGTTGACCGTGATCGTGAGCTGGCCGAACGAGATCGGGAGCTGGCCGACCTGCGAGCTGCGCTCGAACGGTCTCAGGGGAACGACCCTGCCGACTGACGGTCGGGTGGTATTCGTTGAGCATCCTCTCGCGAGTAGCGTGGCTCCGTGCCTGAAATGACCAGTGGTTCGGCGGACCGCTTCTCCTCCGATTCGGCTACGTATGACGTGGTCGGTATCGGCAATGCCCTTGTCGACGTGATTGCCCATGGCGACGATGTCTTTCTTCGATCAGAAGATCTCGTCAAGGGGTCGATGGCGCTCATCGATACCGAGCGGGCCAACCACCTCTACAAGGCGGTCGGCTCGGCGATCGAGATGAGCGGCGGGTCGGCGGCCAACACGATGTGTGGCGTCTCGTCGTTCGGGGGACGCGCCGCCTATGTCGGCAAGGTTTCTCACGATGATCTCGGCGACGTGTTCGGTCACGACCTGCGCGCCGTTGGCGTCACGTTCGCCCCCGGCGAGCCCGACGGTGAGACGCCAACTGGTCGCTGCATCATCGTCGTCACCCCCGATGGTCAGCGGACGATGAGTACCTATCTCGGGGTGTCGTCGTTCCTTTGCCCAAGCGACATTGACCACGACATCGTGGCGAGCGGCAAGGTGCTCTACATGGAGGGCTACCTGTTCGACCGCGATGACGCCAAGGAAGCCTTCCGTTCGGCGGCCCGCGCCGCGCATGCGGCGGGCCGGATGGTCTCGCTCACCTTGTCCGACTCGTTCTGCGTTGACCGGCATCGGGCCGATTTTCGCGACTTGGTCCGTCACAACTGCGATCTGGTGTTTGGCAACTCCGACGAGCTGGTTGCCCTGTACGAGGTGGACACCATCGATGAGGCGGTCGCCGCCTTGCGAGCCGACGGCACGATGGGGGCGATCACCCGCGGCAAGGACGGCTCGGTCATCGTCACCGCCGACGAGGTGATCACGATCTCCGTCGAGCCCATCGAGCAGTTGGTCGACACCACGGGGGCCGGCGATCTGTACGCCGCCGGCTTCCTGTACGGGTATGCCAATGGTCATGACCTGGCCGAGTGCGGACGGCTCGGCTCAATCGCCGCGGCCGAGGTCATCTCCCACGTCGGGGCTCGCCCGCTCGTCGATCTGCGCAAACTGGTCTGAGGTGGTGTCACCGCTCGCCGACTTCGAGTTGTTGCGGGCGATGCCCAAGGTCGAACTCCACGTCCATCTCGAAGGGTCGATGAGCCCGACGACCGTCGGCCTGTTGGCCCGCCGTCACGGCGTTTCGACCGATGAGATCTGGCCGGAAGGATTGCCCGAGAAGTTCTCGTTCGATGGCTTCCCCGACTTCGCCCGCCAGTTCTTTTTCGGCCTGCGGCTCTTGCAGACAGGTGACGACCTGCAGACGATCGTGCATGCCCTCGGGGCCGACCTGGCGCTCAACAACGTCCGTTACGCCGAGGTGACCACCACCGTGTTCACGCACATCACCGGCGGAATGGCTCCGGCCGACTATGGCACTGCGTTGTCCGCCGGCCGGCGGCAGGTTTTCGACGAGTTCGGCGTCGAGTTGGCCTGGGTGATCGATATTCCTCGTGATCTCGAGATGCCCGATTCGATGCTGACCGTCGACTACCTCGCGTCCCGCGAGGTCCCTGACGGACTGGTGGCTATCGGGCTCGGCGGCTACGAGGTGGGCTTCCCGCCCGAACCGTACGCCCCACACTTTGCTCGGGCGCGGGCCCTGGGCCTGCGATCGGTGCCCCACGCCGGGGAAACGGAAGGGGCCGACAGCGTGCGAGGCGCGCTCGATGAGTTGGGCGCCGAGCGAATCGGCCACGGGGTTCGTTGTCTGGAGGACGCGTCGCTCGTCGCCCGGTTGCGTGATTCCGGGACGATGCTCGAGATCTGCCCGACCAGCAATCTGCTGCTCCATGTGGTCGACTCGATCGACGACCATCCGCTCCCGCTGCTGCGCGACGCTGGTCTGCGGGTGTGCGTCAACTCCGACGACCCGGGGATGTTCGCGACCGACATGACTACTGAATTCGCCATCGCCCACGATCAACTCGGCGTCTCGATCGCTGACCTGCGGGCCATGCAAGCCGATGCCCTCGACGCCTCGTTTGCCTCGGCCGCGAGTCGCTCTCGCCTGTTTGCCGAGCTCAGCGCCCCCTCGCCACCGAGTTCTGGCGGGGCTTAGCCGCGCCCGACAGCGACGCGGCCCGAGGTGCGCTGCTGCGGCTCGGGCGTTCACGCTGAGAGCAGGCGGGTTGCCTGGGCTCGCGCCGCCAGAATCCCGGCAGTCAGTTCGTCACGCCGGCGGTTCCACCGTTCGGTCGGGACGGCCAGGGAGATCGACGCTGCCGGCTCGCCGGCGTCGTTGACGACGGCCGCGACCCCGACGATGCCCAGGTTGTGTTCCTCGATCTCGTACGCGACACCAGCCGCTCGGATCTCGATCAGTTGGGCCTCGAGTTCGGGTCTATCGGTCACGGTGTGGACGGTATGTGACTCCAGCGGACCGCTGAGCATGTCGCGCAGACGCGGTGGCCGCATGGCGGCCAGGAACGCCTTGCCCGGTGCGGTGCAATGCAACGGAAGAACGATCGTGTGCGCTGTGACTCACGTCGGTACAAGCTGTGGCACCCTCAGGCCCACGCCTATGCCGAATGGGCCGACGGTGACGACGCCGGTCGTCGGGGACGCGGCCGATATGTCGGACGAACGTCATTTGTTGATGAGTACCTCGGCTCGACCTTTGCCCAGGCGTCGATCCGGTTTGTTCCGGCAGCCGAACTGGGTCTGCGCGATGCCGACTTGCGGGCACGGGGGCGACCGCGATCTGTGCCCGAATCGTGCCGTCGGAGGTCCCCGTTGATGTCGGCACGCTGATGCATCTCGTCACCCGAACGACGATGGGGCCCAGATGCGATCGCTGTTCTGGTTTGGCGGAAGCCATGTCACCGTTCGTTCCGGCCCGGCGGTCTTGTCTCGTTCTATTCGACGTCTTGCCGCGTTACGAGTGCCGACGAATGCCCAAGCCGCGGCGAATCTGTTGACTCACTGTGCCCGGGAAATGGCGCACCTCGCCACGTTGCTACCCGACCTGCACGCGACATTCGGCGACGAGTAGCTGGCTGCCGACCGGCCTTTTGGAGCAGCGCTCGATAGTGTCGGCTTGGTGACCTCACCGCGCCCGGACGTCGCCGAATGGCTTGACGCCGACCCCGATCCGTCCACCCGCCGCGAACTCTCGAAGTTGCTCGCATCAGGCGATGATGCTGCCGTCGATGATCGGTTCTCCGGTCGCCTGGCGTTCGGAACGGCGGGCCTGCGTGCCGAAATGGGAGCAGGGCCGATGCGAATGAATCGTCTCGTGGTCCGCCAGACGGCGTGGGGTCTAGCTCGCCACCTACTCGATGAGGGCGTCGACACGGCCACCCGGGTCGTGGTCATCGGCTTCGACGCTCGGCGCAATAGTGACATCTTTGCGATGGATTCGGCCCGTGTGCTTGCGCATTGCGGCGTGTCCGTCGCGTTGCTGCCCGGCGCCGGGCCAACTCCGCTGCTGGCGTTCGCGACCCAGCATCTGGGCGCGGCCGCCGGGGTGATGGTCACCGCGAGTCACAACCCTCCGGCCGATAATGGCTACAAGGTGTTCCTGGCCGATGGTTCGCAGATCGTCAGCCCGATCGACGTGGCGATTGCCCGCTCGATCGACGAGGCGCCGCTGTCGCCCGAGCTGGCTTCCATCGATGATCCGCGTATCGTCACGCTCGATGAATCGATCGTCGATGACTACCTGATGATGCTGCGAACCAGTGAGTGCGCCGGGCCGGTCGAAGGGTCGTCGCCGAACGTGATGGTCGCATACACACCGTTGCACGGCGTCGCTGGGCGACTGTTGGAGCAGGCGTTCGAGCAGGCCGGATTACCGGCGCCGGTCGTCGTGGCCGAGCGGTTGTCGTGGGGCCGACAGAACTGGTTCGACTACTGGCGTACCGAGCATGAGGCCGCGCGAAACGACGTGATCGTGATGGACATGTCGTTCATGTCGAAGTTCCTCGTACAAGGCCGCGATGCCGGCCGCCTGTTGAATCAACTGTCGGCCAACAATGTCGACGGCGACAGCGGAGCGATCACCTATACGCAGTGGCTGAATC
>JANNNL010000273.1:0-8580 GCA_031398525.1 Actinomycetes bacterium
GCCCAGGGTCATCGTCCCGGCCATGATCTGGCGAGCCCCGACGTACATCACCACCGACAGCTTCGACACCGCGCTGGCCCGACGACCGGCGGGATACAGATCGGTCGCGGCAACAAATGTCGAGGTGGTGTAGCACGCCCCAACCGCACCCTGGATGAACCGCAGTGCCACGACCCACCAGATCGACGGGACCAACTGCGTAACCAGCACACACGCCGCCATCGCAACCGGCGGCCAGGTGATGAACGGTCGCGACCCCCAGCGATCGATCAGCTTCCCGGCGGTCGGACGCACCAGGATCGCCGCGACGAAATAGACCGTCGTCCCGAACCCTGTCCACCCGCGCCCGACACCAAGTCCTTCGCGCAGGTAACGCGGCACGGCCGACGTCAGAATGCCGATCGCCAGAAAGCTGAGCAGCATCACCCCCGACAGCGCCCGTTGAGCCGGGCGATTGACGTCGACCAGTTCGTCGGCACTCGCTGCGCTCCCTCCTGCACGGGGGCTGCGCCCCCGAACCCCATCGCCACCCGATTCGCTGGCGCTCGGTCGGTCGGCATTCGCTGCGCTCATCCCACGGGATCGCGGGGCAGGCCGAGAACGCGTTCACCAATGATGTTGCGTTGGATCTCCGACGAGCCGGCGTAGATGGTGTGGGCCCGCGAGAACAGGAAGGTGTACTGGATATCGGTCACCAACTCGTCACCCGCGACGAGCCCCGACGGGCCGAGTAGGTCGAGTTCGAGTTCACCGAGGCGTTGATGCCACCGTGACCAGTGGAGTTTGCCGATCGACGATTCGGGTCCGAGCGGCTTGCCGCTGAGCAACTGTGAGATCGTGCGCAATCCGGTCAGCCGCATGATCTCCAAGCCGATGTATGACTCGGCAATTCGTTGCCTGAGCAGCGGGTCTTCGGCCGCCCCCGTGGTACGGGCCAACTCGACGACCGTCTGGTACTCGGCCGCGAACCGCAACTGTTGGGCGAGGAAGGCGGTGCCACGCTCGAATCCAAGGGTGGCCATCACCACTCCCCATCCGCCGTTGACCGGGCCGACGATCATATCGGCGGAAGTGCGGGCGTCGGTAAAGAACACCTCGTTGAATTCGGCGGTCCCGGTGAGCTGCCGGATCGGCCGCAGCTCGACCCCAGGTTGATCGATCGGGCAGAGCAGGAAGCTCAGACCCTTGTGCTTCGCGGCGGTCGGGTCGGTGCGGCAGACCACGAAAATCCAGTCGGCGAAGTGACCGAGGCTGGTCCACACCTTCTGCCCATTGATCACCCACTCTCCGCCGTCGAGCACGGCGGAGGTCTTGATGTTCGCCAGGTCGCTTCCCGCGTCGGGCTCACTGAAGCCTTGGCACCAGTATTCCTCGGCGCGCAGGATCGGGCCGAGGAACCGGGCCTGCTGCTCGGGCGTACCCAGCGCCATCAGCGTCGGGCCAAGGAGTTGCTCGCCGAAGAACCCCAACCGGGTGGGGCCGCCGGCGCGGGCGTACTCCTCGTTGAAAATCAGCTGTTGCGGCAGGGAAAGGTCGCGCCCGCCGAACTCTGTCGACCAGCTTGCTCCGACCCACCCACCGGCGGCCAGTTCACGTTCCCAGGCCTTGCGAATCGGTAGATCCGACCCGTCGCCGAAGTCGTTGCTAGTACCGAGCATGGTGAACTGACCAACGAAGTGCTCGGCAAACCACGCCCGCACCTCGGCGCGAAAGTCCTCGTCGGGCAGCGAAAATCCGAACTCCATCTTGTCGAACCGGCCGTCAGCCGAGCCGCGGGCGGCGCTGCATCTCGGCCAGGAACGGTTGGCTGTAGGCAATGCGGCCGGTGAGCTGCGACGGCTGACCACTGCACAAGAGCAGGGCGGCCTCGGCGACCCATTCGGGGCCTTCGAGGGGGAAGCCGGCGACGAGGGCGTGGGCTCCGGCGCCGGGGGTCGCGACGTTGTCCCACGGGGCCAGGGAGTTGACGGCGATACCGTGGTCGTAGACCTCGGCGGCCAGGCCGGTCGTGAACTTGTCGAGCGCGGCCTTGACCATGCCGTAGACGGAGAAGTTGGTCTTGTAGATCTCGTCGAATGGTGGGCCCTGCGGGTGAACACCAGCGCGCGAGGTGATGTTCAGAATCCAGCCGCGGCCCCGCTCACGCATCGACGGCACGACCATCTGGGCGAGTTCGAACGGAGCGCGCACCTGCACTTCGAACATCAACCGGTAGCGCTTCTCGGGGAACGTCTCGAACGGCAGGAAGAACGTGACCGCCGCGTTGTTGACCAGGATGTCGACCGGGCCCAGTTTCTCGGCGGTCTCGGCGACCATCCGCGCCCGGTCTTCCGACGACGAGACATCGGCTTGGATGCCAACGGCCTCACCTCCGGCGGCGGTGATCCGCGCCACCGTTTCCGACACCGAACCTTCGTAGCGCGGATCGGGGTCGAGCGTCCGCGCCGAGACCGCCACGCGGGCGCCCGCGGCGGCCAATCGCTCGGCAATCGATGCGCCGAGCCCCCGGCTGGCACCGGTGACAAGGGCCACCATCCCCGCGCATTCCTGATCATTCGCAGCCGACATCGTCGTCTCCTTCTCCTGAGTTCCGGCGGGTTACTTGAACGCGGCGCGGGGGCGTTGGACGAACTCGTACGGGACGCCGTCGGGGTCGCTGAGGAAGCAGATCCACATGTCGGGAACCGGGGTCCCCTTCAACTCGACCAACAGTGGTGGGCGATCGAAAACCACCCCGGCTGCGCTCAGCGTGTCGTGGGCGACTCGGGTGTCGTCGACCCCGACGGCAACCCGGTAGATGCCGGCATGGTTGGGCTGGGAGTAGTGACGCCCGTGCGAAACCGGGGTGATCCACTGGATCAGCTGCACCTCGAACGGTTCGTCGGGGAGGCGAAGCCGCAAGTAACGGGCCTCGACATCGCCATCGTGGCCGGTGAAGGTGGCATCGGTGAAGGTCGCATCTTCGATCACGCTGAACCCGAGCACATCGTAGAACGGCAACGACGCTTCGACGTCGGTAGCGGTGATCCGCAGATGACCGATCCGCGACGCATCGGCGGGTGCGGTCTCGTCCGCGACAAGCTCGATGAGCACGCCGGTCGGATCCGACAGTGTGGCCATCGAGCCGGCAAACGGGCTGGACCCGCGGTAGACCGCCGTGCAGCCAAGCCCGATCAACCGGTCGACCGCAACGTCGAGATCGGGGACGGCGAACCCGAGCGCCTTGATGCCGACTTCGAACGGGTCGGTGGATGGCACGCCTTCGACCTTCGGAACGACCCAGGCCTGCACCTCGATCGCCGGCGACACCCGCGGGCCGCGGGCGTCGTAGACGAACGACGCCGACCCGGTGATCTGGCCGGCCATCCCGAGCAACGCACCATCGGACGGCTCGGTCGGCGTGCGCATCGTGTTGCGCATGGCCAGACCGTTCACGAAGAAGTTGGTGACCGCGGTCGCATCATCGCAGCAGTAGCAGACATGCAGGAAGCGCCGACCCGGCTTGAGGGCTGATTCGTTCGACACGAGGACTCCTTTTGACAGATTCGTCAACTCACTGGCACCAGACTCGCGGGTCGCAACCGGCTGGCACGAATCAACCGGCGTCAGCGCCGCTTGGCGTCATCGGGCGGAACACCCTGGCGAGGAACTCGATCACCGCCGAGTTGAAGCGGTCGTTGCGGGTCGCCGATCGCCCGTTGCCGGACACTGCACCAGCGGGCCGCGGTGCCGGTCGGGTTCAGGGGTGGTCGTGGGTGGCGGTGGTGATGGTGCGTTCGACGACAGCGCGGATTTCGTGGAGGGCTTCGTCGGCGAGTCCGGCGGTCCATGTTGCGGTGTCGCAAGCTTCGTCGGCTCTGAGGCGTTCGGTCACCCAGGTCCGAACGAGTTGGGTGACGCCGAGGTGGTGTCGGCCAGCGGTCGCGGCGAGGCGGGTGACCGTGTCGGCGTCGAACCGGACGCTGAACACTTGTGACAGGCCCGACCCGAGCGGGGACGGGACTTCCTCATGTCCGGTGAGGTCACCGGTGTCGTGGGTGTCGTGCCAGTCGGCGGCGTCCTCGATGGTGGCGAAGATCGGGATCTCTGAAGGTCCGGGTGTGGTGGGCATGTGGTCTCGACCGTATTGTACTACGTGAGTAATACGGTAGGTGCGGGTCGGAGGTGGACGGGTTTGGGTGTGGATGCTGCCAGCCGACGAAGCGATCGATCGGCGCGCCAGCGGTACGTGACTCTATGTGGTGGCACGGAAACTTGAATGGCTGGGAATGGTTGACGATGCTGGCGTCGATGGTTGCCTTTTGGGGTCTGGTGATCTGGGCGGTGATGTCCGTCGCCGGACGCCGTGGAGTCTCCACCGCAGTAGCGCCGAGCGATCCGGAGCAGATTCTGCGCGAGCGGTTCGCTCGCGGCGAAATCGATGCGGACGACTACGAACGACGCCGCGAGCTCTTGCGGCGATGACTTCTGGAGCAGAGTTGACGGTCCCGAGTCGGTGAGCCGCCCGTGAACGCGGATGATCCCCGCCCATCGGGCGGGGGATCATCCGGCGGGGAATCGGGATGCCGAACGGTAATGCCGGGCTCAGGCCCCGGCGAGAGCTTTCAGTTCGGTGATTTCCGCCTGCTGAGCGGTGATGACCGCGTCGGCCAGCGCCAGCACATCGGCACTGGATCCGGCGGCCTTGACCGTCTGGGCCATGGTGATGGCCCCTTCGTGGTGGGCGATCATCATCGTGGCCCACGACTTGTCGAACTCGGCACCTCTGAGCGCGCCGAGGGCGTCCATGTCTGCCATCGACATCATGCCGTCCATCGCCGCCATCTGGTCGCCCGACATGTCCATCGTCATCGGTTGGCCCCATGCGGTGAGCCAGCCCTTCATCGTGGTGACTTCCGGATCTTGCCCAGCCTTGATGCGGGTGGCCAACTGCTTGGTCGCATCACCGGCACCGATGGTCGGGTCGAGGGCGATGTCGGCCATCTCGATGGCCTGCTCGTGGTGAGGGATCATCCCTTGGGCGAAGGCGACATCGGCCGGGTTGAACGCCGCACCCGCCCCCGCTGCCGCGCCGGCTGCGGTGGCGGCTGGCGCAACGGTCTCGGTTGACTTGCTGCTGCTTGAACCGCCGCAGGCGGTAAGAGCCAGGGTCACGATCACGGACGTGGTGGCAAGTGTTCTGTGTTTCATGCTTCGGAGTCCTTTCGAGTTTCCATTCATACTATGCAGTGTAAGAGTGAAATCGGTCGGTCATCCGGTCGATGCAAGGCCGAGTTTCCCGGCGGTGGCGGGGCCGACGATGCCGTCGACCAGCAGGCTCTGCGTCTCTTGATATGTGCGAACGGCCTGGTCGGTAGCGTCGTCGAACGTGCCGGTCGCTGGGCCGGTGAGCAGCCCTTCGGCGAGTAGGGCTTGTTGTAGACAGGCCACGTCGGGTCCGGTCGAACCTGATTGCAGGGTTGTCGAGATCGTACATGTCACGGCCACGGGGATGGTCGCTGCTGTCGTAGGTTCCGCGGCGACGGGTGGAGCGGCCGGTTGCGTAGTCGAAAGCCCTGCGCCTGCGATCGTCGATTCTGCCGTGGGGACGACGGCGGCGGCTTCCTGGGCGGTAGCCGGTGGCGAGACGACCATGGCGGCGGTAACAGCGATGACGGCGAGGCCGATGGCGAGTTCGGTGCCGAGCGCGCGACGGAGCATCTCGATCGCCCGGGGATGCAACGTCTCGGTGTCCCGGAATCGCCGGGTCACTCGCTGGCGGTTGACGTCGGCGACCTTCAGCATCACGCCGATGACGACGACCTTGAGGAGCAGGAACTGCCCGTGGTTGACGGCGAAGATGCGCCATGGGCTACCGACGAGACGGATCGTTTGGATGACCCCGGTGCCGACGAGCACGGCCACGCAACGAGGGGCCAGCCAGGCGAAGGCATTCACTCCGTTCACGAGTTCGTCGTCGTTGGCTTCGCGGATGGCGACGAGCCCGAGAATCGCGATTCCCCCGAGCCACGCCGCGGCGGCGGCGTGATGAGCGACGTCGAGGGGCACGCCGATAACGGCCCAGCGCATCGAACGTGAGTGACCGGTCCACGCCCAGGTGCCGAGTAAGAGCAAGGTCGTCACGTTGGCTGCGGCAATCCGTAGCCGTTCATCGGGTAGTCCTCGGCTTGAGAGAATCCAGGCCAGGATTCCGGCCAGCAGGATTCTGGCCGCGAAACCGATGCCGGCATCGGTACTGAACGCGGCCGACAAGCCCGACCAGGCACTCCAGGGGGCGACGCCGCGGATGTCGGACGCGATGACCAATAGCTGTGCCAGGCCGAGCAAGCCGATGGCGATCACGGCGTGCTGGGCGAGGCGGCGCAGCATCGCGTGAGACCACGCGGCCAGCCAGATGAAGGCCGTGGAGGCGAGCACGCCGCCGACCACGATCATCGCCAGGTATGACAACATCCGCAGCAGCCAGCGGGCGAAGTCGCCGGTGCGGTACGGTTCGCTGAAACCGGTCGCGTCGGTTGATGCGTCGACCGGCGAGGGGGTCGGGTCGATGATCGTTGCGACTGGCGGGGCAAGCGTCGCCGAGGGAGCCGCTGGGTCGACGACAGGAACAACGGGCACTGTCGCTGGCGTGCCCGCAAACACGGTGGTTGGTGGGGTGGCCGCCGCAACGGTGAAGCCAACTCGGCCGGTGACCGGGTGACCGTCGGGGCCGACGATGCGCCATCGGACCGTGACGGCTCCGGTGGTTGCAGGGAGGGCGAGAAGGACCTCGGTGTCGCCAGCGGGACCGTATTGCAACTCGGTGAGTTTCGTGCGGACGCCGGAGCCGTCGACCATTTCCGCCGAGAACGTGTCGAGCGGCACCGCCTTGCCGAAGACGAAGCTCATCTGTTGGGGCGGGCCGGGCAGCTGCGCCCCATCGGCGGGCTCGCTGCTGGAGAGCGAGTTGTGGGCGGACGCCACTGTGGCGAACGACGTCACCGAAAGCAGGGTGACGAGGCACGCAAGGGCGATTTTGAGGAGACGTCGAGTCATACGGAGGGTTGATGCAGCTTGTCTGTTTTCGAACACAACTACACTGTGTAAGACAGTAGCATGGAAGTCGGGAAAAGTGAGGCAGTAGGAGAGATCAGATGGCAAAACGTCCCGACGGTACGCTCGAACACGACATTCTCACCGTCCTGTGGGACAAAGGCGAGGCGATGCAACCGGCAGACATTCAAGCACGTCTGCCGGTGAAACTGGCGTATACCAGCGTTGCCACCGTGCTGACGCGGCTCTTCGTCAAGGGTCTGGTGTCGCGTCGCCCGGTGGGTCGAGCGTTCGAGTATGCGGCGCTGCTCAGCGAATCCCAACTCGCCGCTCGCCGCATCGGTGAGGTCCTTTCCGAGACAAGTGATCGCAGCGCGGCGCTGGCCGGGTTCATTGGCAGTCTCTCCAAGCGTGATGTGGCGGCCTTGCGGTCGATGCTCGGCGAGGGCTGAAGCGATGCTGATCTTCGCGCTTCCGTTATTCGTCGCCCTGCTCCTCGCCTTCATTGTGACCACGATCCATCGATTTCTTCCGCCGGTGCTCTCGGCGCGGGTCGTCGCGGCATCGGAGTTGGTGGTGGTCGTCGCCGCAGTTCCGACCGTTTTGATGGTCGGCCTCGTCTATCTGGCCCACCTGCCGGCGCTCGGCAAAGGGTTCGAATGGTGCGCCAAGGCACTCGGGTTCCATCAGCAGGTTCCAATCTGGCTGGGCCTACCGGCGATTGCACTGACGATGCTCGCGGGCTTCCGGGTTCGGCGAGTCATCCGCTCCTTCCGTGAATTGCGGTTCGACGGGGTCGGCACTGTCGAGGTCGTCGACGGCGACGAACCGTTCGCAGTAACGTTGCCCGGCCGTGGGGGGCAGATCGTGTTGTCGCGCGGCCTGATCGACATGCTTGATGACCGCGAGCAACAGGTCGTCGTCGCCCACGAGCGCACCCACGCTCGTTGCCGCCACGATCGTTATCTGTTGCTGGCGCAGACCTGCAGCGCAACGCTGCCCCTCCTGCGGCCGCTGAGCAGCCGTCTCCAGTTCTCCCTCGAGCGCTGGGCCGACGAATCGGCTGTCGCAGTGTGCGGCGATCGGCACCTGGTGGCTCGAACGCTCGCCAAGGTCGCTCTGCGCTCGTCGCCGCAGCCCACGGCCGCAATGGGGTTTCTGGGGCTCGGCGTCACCGCCCGGGTGGCTGCGCTGCTCGCCCCGCCACCGGCCGCACCTCAGCGATCTCTGGTGACGGCGGTCTGGTTGTCAATCGGGGTCACCGGCCTGCTTGGGCTGATCCAGATTCATCATCTGACCGGTCTGATTTCGGCGCTCTGCCCGGGCTGACCGGCGTTTGGCCCGACCGAGAGCACTTCTATACCGTGTAGGAGTAAGCTTCCGGTTGTGGAGACAATGATCACCGAACCGAGTTCTCGTGCGCGCCGCACGAAGGTCATCGTCGCTGTTCTCGCGGTCACCTTGGCGATAGTCGTCGCCGTGCGACCCACCCGCACCGCGCCGTTCGCCGCCTCGGGTACCGCTCGGCCAACCCCGCCGGCCGCGGCG
>JANNNL010000364.1:0-3917 GCA_031398525.1 Actinomycetes bacterium
TGTCGCTCGACCTGGTCGCCCCCGAGGCCGTTGGTCAACCCGTCGTTGTGTCGAGCGCGACATTGCAGCTGATCGTCGAGCAGCGCTACCCCCGTGCGACCGGTGACGGCCGCGGCGGCTCGCTGACCATTCCCGAATGACCATCACCCGCCTGCTCGCGGCGGCCGGACTCGTCGCAGTTGCGGTCGTTGTTTCGGCCCTCCTACGTCGGCGCCAGCAACCATCGGCACCGTCCCAGCCGTCGTACGGCGCACCCAGCCAACTCGATCGTGCCGATTTCCCGACCGCTGCGGCCGAGTGGCTCGTGGTGGTGTTCACCTCGGCGTCCTGCCATACCTGTGCCGACGTGGCCGCCAAGGCTATGGCCCTTGCCTCTCGTCATGTGTCGGTGATCGACGCCGAGTTCGGCACCAACCGCGAACTCCACCAGCGCTACCGCATCGATGCCGTACCGATCACGGTGTTGTGCGACGGGGCCGGAGTCGTTCGCGCCCGATTCATGGGGCCCGTCAGCGCAACTGATCTGTGGGCGGCGGTGGCCGAAGCACGTGAGCCCGGCTCGTCGCCTGAGCCGGGACTTGGTGCGTCGTAGACCGATATGCCGAACGGGGTGCTACAGGCCCCGAGCGCCTTCTGAGCGGGGCTCGAGGCTCTGCTGGATCAACTGGCCGACCTCGGCCCCGTCGATCGTTTCCTTCTCGAGCAGAGTGAGAGCGATGGCATCGAGGCCCTGCCGATAGCGGGTCAGGAAATCCTGCGCCCGTGTCTCTTGCTCGTGGAGGATGCGAGAGATCTCGTCGTCCATCATCCGGGCGGTTTCATCGGAGTACTCGCGGCCCGACGTCATCAGGTCTTCGCCGAGGAACACCTGCTGCTGACCGTGCCACGCCATGGGGCCGACTTTGTCGCTCATGCCCCATTCGCGCACCATGCGGCGAGCGATGTTGGTGGCTTGCTCGAGGTCGTTGGCTGCCCCCGAGTTGAGCTGGTTGAACACCAACTTCTCGGCGACGCGACCACCCATGGCCATGCAGATGCGGTCCTCGAAGAAATCCTTGGTGTATGTGTGACGCTCCTCGGGGAGGGTCCACGTGACGCCGAGGGCCATGCCACGAGGAAGGATCGTCACCTTGTGCAGCGGGTCGCTGTGCGGGAGCACCGAGGCGAGTAGCGCATGGCCACCCTCGTGATAGGCGGTTGCCCGCTTCTCCTCGGCGTTGAGGATGAGACTCTCGCGCCGGGCCCCCATGACGACGCGGTCGCGGGCGTTCTCGAAGTCGAGCCGCTCGATTTGCTTGGAACTACGCCGCACTGCGAACAACGCAGCCTCGTTGACCAGGTTGGCCAGATCGGCACCGCTCATGCCGGGCGTGGCCTTGGCCATCGTCTCCAAGTCGGCGTCGGGGCCCATCCGCTTGTCGCGGCTGTGGACCTGAAGGATGGCGAGTCGCTCGCTGTACTCCGGAAGCGGGACGACGATCTGACGGTCGAAGCGACCGGGGCGCAGCAGAGCCGGGTCGAGAATGTCGGGACGGTTGGTGGCTGCGAGGATCACGATGCCCTCGCTCGTCTCGAAGCCATCCATCTCGGCGAGCATCTGATTGAGCGTCTGCTCGCGCTCATCGTGACCGCCGCCGAGCCCGGCTCCGCGCTTGCGGCCGATCGAGTCGATTTCGGCGACGAAGGTGATTGCTCGGCCCATCTTGGGGCCTGCTGGAACAGGTCACGAACGCGGCTGGCGCCGACGCCGACGAACATCTCCATGAAGTCCGAACCGGTGACCGAGAGGAAGCCGACCCCGGCCTCGCCGGCGACGGCGCGGGCAAACAGGGTCTTGCCGGTGCCGGGAGGACCGACGAGCAGAATGCCCTTGGGAACCCTCGCCCCGATTTCCTTGAACCGCTCGGGCATCCGCAGGAAGTCGACAACCTCGCGGATTTCGAGCTTGACGCCCTCGTACCCGGCGACGTCGGCGAAGGTCGTCGACGGTCGGTCGGTGGTGTACGCCTTGGCCCGGCTGCGGCCGATCGACATGACGTTGCCCATTTGGCCCTGAGCCCGCTTCTGCATCCACACGAAGAAGCCGATGATCAACGCAATCGGGAGGAACAGCGAGATGACCCCGGGTACCCACGACGACTTTGGTGTTCCGGGATTTGTGTCGACACCATTGGCGTCGAGCACAGCCTGGTCGTTCTCGCTGAGACCGGGTGAGGTGGCGAAGGTCGAGAACTTGACGCCATCGGTGGTCTCGCCCGTGATTTCGAGCGTGGCGTTGTTGAATTTGATCTCCTCGATCTTGCCGCTCTTGACGAGTGCGAGGAACTTTTCGCGGCCGAGCTTGTCGACCTGAGCCTCGGGAATGAGGTTCTGACCGAAGAACAGCAGGGCGACAACTGCCAATAGGGCCCACAGCGACCACTTCGGAAGGCCACCGGGTCGGCCGGGCAGACGCGGACGTTCACCGGGGGTGGGTCGGGGACCCGTTCCCTTGCCACCCGGCGACCGGCCCGGCGGGGGCGGAGGAGGCGGAGGAGGCGGCAACTTGCTCATGGCCCCATGCTACGGCTGCATAGCCCTCTCATTGCGTTCAAGATGCGTGTGCCTTCGACCACTCGGTCGAGGGCTCAACCATCCACCCATCGCCGTATCCATCTCAGTACCTTGAGAGTCGTGACCCGCCAGTGCTCACGTCCCGGTTGTGCCGAAGCTGCCGTCGCGACGTTTACCTATCAATACGCCCGCAGCGTGGTCTGGCTCGACGAGCTGTCCCACGATCGCGACCCCCACGGCTATGACCTGTGCGATCGCCATGCCGGTCGCTTGGGAGTGCCCCACGGCTGGCGGCTCGACGACCGTCGCAGTGCCCGTCACCTGCAACTTCTCGCTGGCTGATCACAACGTTTCCTGGTGACCCTGTCGGTCACCGTTAGCATGATTGCCCGTGCGTCCTGTCCCTGGTGAACCCCGATTCTCGATCGGGATCGCCGCGCTGACTTGGTTTTTGGCGCTCGTCGCTGCCTACGCCCTGACCTTGGTCATCCTGGTGTCGACCGGACACTTGGGTGACAAGGTGACCGAGTATCCGCCGTGGGTGACCCCGGTCACGGTGATTGCGTTGTGGATTCCGGTGCTCGTCGGACTTCGCATGGTCAGCAATACCTTCGGCACTGGGCACATGCGTCGTGACTATCAGTTGGAGTTTCGTGGCATCGATCTGCTCGGGATTCCCATCGGCATAGGTTGTCAACTGGTCCTGCTCGAGTTGGTCTACTGGCCGTTACGCAGCGTGTGGCCTGGTGCGTTCGACCGCGACGAGGTGGAAGCACCGGCCCGCGATCTGCTCGACAAGGCCCACGGGCTGTGGCGAGTCGTTGTGATCCTGATCGTGGTCGTTGGCGCCCCAATGGTCGAGGAACTGTTGTACCGAGGTTTGATTCTGCGTTCGCTCGACGGTCGAATCAACGACGTTCTGGCCGTCGTCGTGTCGGCTCTATGGTTCGCGCTCGTCCATCTCCAGGGCATTCAGTTGCCCGGGCTCTTTCTCTTCGGGGTCGTTCTGGCGACGCTGAAACAGCGAACAGGTCGGCTCGGCATGAGCGTGCTCACGCACGCGGCGTTCAACGCGACCACTGTCGTGACGATGTTGGCCGTAACGTTGCCGAGGTTCGGCGGGACACGATGACCACTCCACGGCCCGTTTGGGTGGAAAGATGGCTGCTGGCATGAGCGATACAGGCCTTTCCGATATGGCAAAAGCGAAATCCGACGGTCCCCCCGTGGACGCATCGGGGAGTCCGAGCGGCGCGAACGCGGCTCTGGCGTCAATGTGGGATCTCCGGTCGGATGACGAGGCGGGGCATCCACCACCGGAGTCCATCGATCAGCCGCAACCGGCGAACGTCTCTGCCGATGCC
>JANNNL010000373.1:0-7746 GCA_031398525.1 Actinomycetes bacterium
GGCATCGGCAAGTTGATCGCCGCGGCGTTCTCGCTGATCGCCTGGATCTTTCTGGCCGGCGTGCTGGTGTCGAACGCAATCGGCAATGCCGTCGGGCGAGGGGCCGAATTCCAAGCCGACCGGCGCGCCGTGTCGATGGGATTCGGCCCTCAGCTCGCCGCCGCGCTTCGCCGATTCGTGGCCAGCGGGTTGGCCGAACGGCCGGTCCGCTGGCATGAGCGTCTCTTCGCCAGCCATCCCCCGGCCCGCACCCGGGTCGCCCGTATCGAAGCCATGCTCCGCCAACGCTGGCGCAGCCATCGGTAGCGCTATCGGCCGAGGCTGACTACCGGCCCGAGTAGCGCTGCTCGGTGAAGGGGTCGCCGTACATGTGATAGCCGTTCTGTTCCCAGAATCCGGGCTGGTCACCGGCACGTAGTTCCAATTGCCGAACCCACTTCGCCGACTTCCAGAAGTACAGATGCGGCACAACGACGCGCACCGGTCCACCGTGCACTGGCTCGATCTCCTCGCCCTCGTAGGCATAGGCGACGATCGCCTCGTCGGTGGTGATGTCGGCCAACGGCAGATTCGTGGTGTAGCCGTACTCCGCATGCTCGACGATATGGGTCGCCGCGGGCTGGACTCCGGCTCGTTCCAGCAGATCGCGTACCCGAACCCCGGTCCAGGAGGTATTGAACTTCGACCATTTGGTGACGCAGTGGATGTCGAAGGTGGGGGTGACAGCCGGCATCTCGCGTAGTTCGTCCAGCCCGATGGTGAACGGACGGTCGACCAGTCCGCCGACCTTGAGGTTCCACTGGCCCGGCGCGTACCGCGGCACATCACCAACGTGGAGCACCGGGAAGCGGTCGGTGAGGTATTGACCGGGCGGAAGCCGCGACGGGTCATAGCCCTTGGCGATCAGGTCTTTTCGGTTGCGATCGAAGAAGCTCACAACAGTCAGTCTCTCCGAACTTCTACAGCGTTTCACGGCCTGTCGGCCTTCGCGCCTGACGACGAGGTCGGTCGTCCGGGTACTCTCCAACCCAACATGAGCGCACTGCCGCCACCACCGCTTCCTCCCCCTCCTCCGCCGCCGCCGACCTCGTATGGAGCGCCGCCCCCGGGCGCCTATCTCAAGGCACCCGTCGGGCGAATCGCGCGGCGCATACAGGTCTTCCTGATCGGCATCATGGCCATTTCGGTGATGTCGATTCCGGTCACCCTCGAGACGGCCCGACGCGCCCACCAATTCATCGCGGGCACCGGGCTCAACGCCGAGGAGCGGTTCCTCGCGGCGACGCGCACCCAAGGGCTGCTCACGACGATCAGCGGTTCATTGACCCTCACCGTTGGCATCCTCACGATGATCTGGATGTTTCGGCTGTCCCGCAATCACGAATCGATGGGTCGGCTTGGTGCGACCTGGTCACCGGGGTGGGCGATCGCCGGGTGGTTCTGTCCGCCCATCTTGTCGGTGATTCCGTGGTTGATGCTGCGGGAACTCTGGAAGGGCTCAGACCCCACCATCGCTCCGTTCGATGCCAACTGGAAACAGGCGAAAGCTGGGCCGATCACAACTACTTGGTGGGCGCTCTACGCTTTCCCGCCGATCGTCGGCTTGGCGCTGACGGTGCGCAGGTTTCGATTCGGGCTGACCCCTCTCGACACGGCCCGGCTCAACGACGTCCCGGCTGCGCAAACGGTGATCCTCGGCGTGTTCAACCTGGCCGCAGCGGTGGCCTTCCTGGTCCTCGTTCGTCAACTGACCGACCGCCATCAGCGGCTGATCGGCGAGGAGTAGCCCCGTGGCCGGTCCAACCACGCCGACCGACAATGTCATCTACGTGGTACGCCATGCCAAGGCCGGGTCACGCAACGCCTGGGCCGCAGATGACCATCCCCGTCCGTTGACGTCCGCCGGGGTCGCCCAGGCGATGGCCTTGGCCGACGTGTTGGCCCCCTTGATCGGCGACGGACGCCTGATCAGCAGCCCGTTTACGCGCTGTGTTCAGACGCTGCAACCGCTCGCCGGGGTGCTTGCCGCGACCCGTTCGGTCGTCATCGAGGCCGATGAGCGATTGGGTGAGTCAATGCCGTTCGGGCCGGTGCTCGACCTGCTCGTCGACATACCCGCGGGCTCGGTGCTGTGCAGCCACGGCGACGTGATCCCCGACCTCATCGCCGCGCTCGATCGGCGCGATGTCGACATCGTCGGAACCCCTCGCTGGGAGAAATGCTCGACCTGGGTCTTGCAACGCTCCGTCTCTGATTCCACCCAATCGGTCACCCGAGCATGGTCGTGGCCGCCGCCCAGCTGAGTCGTTGCTCAGGCCGCGAGCGTCGTCGATGGCGAGGCGAGGGCCTCGTCGATGCTCGACCCCAGGGCTCCGACGAACGCCGCGACCGAACTGGGCAGGTCACCGGCGATACAGCGGTCGTAGGGGTCCTTGGCGGCGGCGGCGTCGCCTTGAAAGCGGAACTTGAGAATCGCCGTGAAGCATTGCGCGTCGACGTAGGTCGGATCGGCCGAGCGCGCTTGATCGAGGAATCTCGCCGCCGAAGCGACGAGCACGTCGCGTGACTCTCCCTCGGGGAGGCCGAACGCAGGAAACAGCGCTGACCAGCCGCGATACGTCAGCGCCTCGACGTTGGTGGGCTCATCGGCGAGTACACGGTCGAAGAGTTGCAGCGCGGCCAACGGGTCGGTGGACATGGTCGCCCGGGCCTGCACCATCAGGCTGACCGGGTCGGTGCCATCGGGGGCTGATGGTCCACCACCGGTGATCACATCGCCGGGCCGCCGATCGGTCGTCGAGCGAACGAGTAACCACCCGGCAACTACGGCGAGCACAGCCGTCGCGGCGATGGCCATCAGTAATCGGCCGCGGTTGCGCGGTTGGCGGGCGGGCCGAGCGGCGTGGCCATCGCTGATCGCCCGCAGCACGGCGGCGGCCCGAGCGGTGTAGTCGTCCTTGAGGGTGGCATAGTCGCCGGGGTCGATGTCGCCGGCGGTGTTTTCACGCTCGAGATCGGCCAGTGACGCGAGCAGGAAATCGCGTTCCTGCTCCAGCTCGGCCAGCCGATCAGGATTCACTTGCCGGCTCCCGGGCGGCGTCGGCGGTTGCGGCGGGGCCAGCGTCGGCAAGGGCCCGGGCGACGATGTCGCGATCCGCGTCGGAGACCACCGATGTGGCCGCCTTTCGCCAGCGCCCGAAGGCGGCGATCAACCCTGCGGTGGCGACCACCGCGACGATCGCCGGAAGTGCCCACGCCAGCGCGTCGATGCCCGACCCCGACGGTTCCAGGGCCAGATCGTCCTGGTAGGCGGCATCAATCGTCTCGGCAATCTCGACGTCGGAAAGCTGACCGGCGTCAACCAGTTCTTTGATGCGCCCGCGGATCTGCACCGCGGAGGCCGCCTGCGACTCCGCGACGTTTTCTCCGTCGCAGACCGGACAGGCGAGCTGTTTGGCGATCGCCAACTCCCGTTGGTCGGCCGTTCGCGGCTGACCCGCCCGGTTCACGCCGATCGCCAACAGGGCGGCCACCGCGCCAGCCATCACCAACCACCCGGCCCGTCGAAGCGTCATGCCGTAGCCCGTTGGCTGCGGGCCACTCGCAACTGCTCGAGCATCGCGGCGAGCCCGTCGGCGCTGACCTCGGAGATGATGCGGGTTTGGATCAACCCGTCGGGGTCGATGATCCACGTCTCGGGTACCTTCGACACTCCATAGTCGACTGATGCCCCGTCGGTGGCAACCACGGGCCACGTCCCTCCGCCGTTGTCGGCGAAGAACTGGCGCACGGCGGCAGTGGTGTCGTCGAAGATGATCGAGACGAGCTCAGCGCCGTCATCCAACCCGGCCTGCTGGGCGTCGAAGGCGATCAGCTCGGGATGCTCTCGCACACACGGCACGCAGGTCGATTGAAAGAAGTTGAGTACCACCCAACTGCCGCGCCGCCGGGTGAGCTGAAAGTCGTTGCCCTGCAACGTCGGGCCGACGATTTCGGGCGCGGCTCGACCGAGCAGCGGAGTGGCCGGGTCTTCCTTGTTGACGCGGGTCTTCGATCCGGCGAGTAGGACGAAGAATCCGCCGACGACCAGGGCGACCGCCAGGACGATGTACGGCGCGATCGGCCGCCGGGCGGGCGCTTCAGGGGTCTCCAGGGTCTCTTGGGTCGCTGGAGTGGACGACGACTCAGTCACCTGCGCCTCCGATCGTCGAATGTGTGAGCGAGGGCAGCACAGAATCCTGCGGAGACTCACGAGTTGGCGACAGCGGCGCCGAGGTGGGGTCGGTCGGGCGACGACGACGGCCGGGGAACGCGGAGAATACGGTGCCCAGGGCCATCAACCCACCACCGATCCACATCCAGATCATCATCGGCTTGATCGAGATGCTGATACCCGCCGGGTCGGCCGCGGTCTTGGGGATCGGCTTGTCGAGGGTGATGTAGATATCGCGGAACGGGCCCGTACGCACCGACGGCTTGCCCGCCGGCTGACCGCGACCCTTGTACGTCGCCACCGACGGGGCGAGGGCCGCGCCATCGTCGACCTGCACAAATACCTGCGTACCGAACCGCACTTCCGTATCGAACTTCTCGGCACCGGTGTAGGTGAATCGATGCCCGGCAAAGCTCACCGACTCTCCGGCGTTCATCACGAAGTGCTGCGTGCGCGAGTACGAGTTCGACGCCACCAGGGCCACGGCGATGAAGATCACCCCGAGATGGACGATCATGCCCCCATTCGCTCGCCCGATCAGGCCTCGCAATCCCTGACGGCGGGTCGCGAGCACCAACTGGCGGCCGGCGGCGCCAGCGGCGAATCCCCCGAGGCCGAAGGCGATCAACGGCGCGAGCCCGCCGGCGCCGGTGACCACCGCCAATGCCATCGCGCCAACGCCGCACCACGCCGGCCAGAACAGCCGTTGCGAGAGCAACTCGGTGGATGCCTTGCGCCACGGCAGTACGGGGGCAACCGCCATCAAGAACAGCAGGGAGATGCCGATCGGGATGCCCATCTTGTCAAAGAACGGCGCGCCGACCTTGATGTCACGATCTTGCACCGCCTGCACCAGCAACGGAAACACCGTGCCGAGCAGCACGACGAAGGCAAACAGGGAAAACACCAGGTTGTTGGCGAGAAACGCGCCCTCGCGCGACAGCGGTGAGTCCATCGTGCCGGGCGCCCGTAGTCGGTCACCCCGCCAGGCGATGAGGCCGAGCGAGACGGCAACGACGACCCCGAAGAACCCGAGCAGATACGGCCCGATGCCCGACTCGCTGAACGCGTGCACGCTGCGCAGCACACCCGAGCGCGTCAGGAAGGTTCCCAGAATCGTCAGCGAGAAGGTCGCAACGAGCAGCGACAGGTTCCACACCCGCAGCATCCCGCGGCGTTCCTGCACCAGCACTGAATGGACGTAGGCGGTCCCGGTCAGCCACGGCAGCAGGCTGGCGTTCTCGACCGGGTCCCATCCCCAGACCCCGCCCCAGCCGAGCACTTCGTACGACCACCAGCCGCCGAGCAAAATGCCGATCGTCAAAAAGCCCCAGGCGAACAGCGTCCAGCGACGGGTTTCGGCCAGCCATCCTTCGCCAACCCGACCGGTCACCAGGGCAGCGATGGCAAAGGCGAACGGCACGCTCATCCCGACGTAGCCGAGGTACAGCGTCGGCGGGTGGAACAGCACGAGTACGTGGTTTTGCAGCAGTTGATTCGGGCCGCGCCCAGTCGTCACTCCCGCCGGACCGGCTTCGAATGGGTTCGAGGTGAACAGCGTCAGCGAGAAGAAGAACACCGAGATCAGCATCAACGTCGCCAAGGCCCACGCCACCAACGGGTCGTTGCGCCGCGCCCGGTACTTCCACGCAACCGCACCGGAGTACCCCGCGAGCACCAACAGCCACAGCAGCAGCGAGCCTTCGAGTGCCGTCCACAACGCCGTGAAGTTGTACATCGCCGGCGTCGCGGCCGAGCCCACGTTCTGCACGTATAGAAGCGAGAAATCCCTGGTGATCAAGGCCTTTTCCATGATCGCGAAGGCCGCGACGGCGGCCACCAGGGTCAACCAAACATAGCGGGAACCGGCGACGATCATCTTCGCATCGCGGCGACGCACCCCGGCGATCAACCCGAGCGCCCCGAAGATCGAGGCGATCATGCCGACGAGCAGCGCCCCCGTGCCGAGATTTCCGTTGAGACTGGCGATCATCATCGGGTGAACGTCATCCGGCGGTAGTTGCTTTCACCGCGCAGGCGTTGCTCTCGGCCTGATCGAGTCGCTCGCCGTTCTCGGCGACGTACTCGGTGGAGTGCTTCACCTCAACCGAACTCCCGATCAGCATGCCGCCGTCGAGTTGGCCGGCAACGACGACCGGGATGCATTCCTGGAACAGGTCGGGGACGACTGCGCCGTTGGCGTAGTCGACGGGGATGGATACCCCGTTGAAGCTGATCATGAACCCGACAACACCCGCTGGGCTCTCTTTCAGCGAACCTTGCTCGACCGCGCCTTGTACCCGGATGCGACGCTCTCCAGAGCACTTGTCGGCCACCCCGACCTCATCCGCGTTGCAGTAGTAGTCGATGGCCGAGGTGAGGAACTTGGTAACGACCACTCCCCCGCCGACCAGCACCGCGGTGAGCACGAGCCAGGCGCCCCAGCGCTTCTTGGGCTTGGCAATCGGGGCGTCGATCGTGGTGGTCGTACGCGGCGTCAGGTCCACGGGCGATCCTCCTCACGAACCTGGGCGGCCAGGCGACGCCCGCGGCGCAGCATCCACCACGTGTAGGCCGCAATCGCCCCGAGGGTGATGCCGTAGCTCCCGAAGATCTCCCCGGCGTGCCTCATGACGCACCTTCCTGACGACGCTCGGCGAGGGCAACATCGAGCCCGTGAGCCTCGACCGCATCCTCCATCGCATGAACCCGTTGACGGTGGATCACCAACCAGACGTAGAGCAGGGTGAAGGCGATGATGCCGACGAACAGACTGAACAGCATCAGGCCGTCGAGCTCGACGTCGGCCTGCGGGTTGGCCACCGAGGCCTGCTGGTGCAGCGGTCGCCAGAGCACCACGCTGAAGTGCACCAGGGGGATTTCGAGCATTGCCAGCAGCGCCAAGACGGCCGAGCGCCGGGCGCGAGCCTCGTGGGAACCACCCAGGCGTCGAACGGCGAGATAGCCGACGTAGGTGACGAACAGGAATGCCGTCGTCGTCAAGCGGGCGTCCCATACCCAATAGCGGCCCCACGTGACCGAACCCCACAGGGACCCCGTCACCAGCGTGATGGCCATGAACAGCACCCCCACCTCCGCCGACGCCCCGGCGAAGCGGTCCCACGTGATCGAGCGAGTGCGCTTCCACAGGTACGCCGCGGAACACAGCCCGGTCACAACGAAAGCCAGGTAGGCCAGCCAGGCCGAGGGGACGTGGATGTACATGATCCGCACCGAGTCGTTTTGGATCACATCGCTCGGCGAGAAGATCAGCCCGAACACCACGAGCCAGGCCAGGCCCGCCAGCGTGACAAACCCCAGTCGACGGCTCGCCACGGTTCCCGTTGCCGACCCGCGGCGCGTTTCGGCACCCGAACCCGGGCCG
The DNA here is from genome assembly GCA_031398525.1 of Actinomycetes bacterium. Classification (GTDB taxonomy): domain Bacteria; phylum Actinomycetota; class Acidimicrobiia; order Acidimicrobiales; family Ilumatobacteraceae; genus JANMJD01. Next base: position 7,599 of record JANNNL010000373.1, read on the forward strand.
CTCAGTTCGGTCGTCGTGGACGCCATGGTCCGAGTCTCCATCCGGCAGCTTGCCGTCAACTATTTCGTCGTGTGTCACTTTGCCGTCGCGTGTGCCACCAGGTAACGACGGAGCGATAGGTTTCGTTCCGTCGAATCGGCTTCTATTC
>JANNNL010000471.1:0-3214 GCA_031398525.1 Actinomycetes bacterium
AGCTGCTGCGCTTCATGCCGGCACGCTCGCCGCGAGACACGAACTTGGTGGCCATCTTGCGGCTCGCTTCGTCGATCATCTCGTCGCCGAACATGACCGCGCCCTTGCCCTCGCCCTCGGTGGCGTGCTCGTAGGCGTCGAGGATCTCCCAGGCCTTGTCGAACTGCTCCTGGGTCGGGCTGAAGATCTCGTTGATCACCGGCACCTGGTCGGGGTGGAGCGTCCACTTGCCGTCGTAGCCGAGGATGCGGGACCGCATGGCGTACTCCCGCAGGGCCTCCTGGTCGCGCACCTGGAGGAACGGGCCGTCGATGACCTGCAGGCCATTGGCCCGGCCCGCCATCAGGATCTTCGAGAAGACGTAGTGGAAATGGTCGCCCGGGTATTGGGGGATCTGCACGCCGCCGGTGAGAACGGGCATCTCCATCGACGCGGCGAAGTCGGCCGGGCCGAAGATGATCGTTTCGAGACGGGGTGACGCGGCGCAGATGTCCTCGACGTTGATCAGGCCGCGGGCGGTTTCGATCTGGGCTTCGATGCCGATGTGACCGATGGGCAGTCCGGCGGCAATCTCCACCTGGCGCAACAGCATGTCGGTTGCTTTCACCTGGTCGGCCGATTCGACTTTGGGGAGCATGATCTCGTCGAGGCGTTCTCCGGCGTTGCCGACGACTTCGAGGATGTCGTACGCCGTCCATTTCGTCGACCAGTCGTTGATCCGCACGCAGAGCACCTTGTCGCCCCAGTCCTGATCGCGGATGGCGGTGACGATCTTGCCGCGGGCGGCTTCCTTCTCAGAGGGCGCGCAGGCGTCTTCCAAGTCAAGAAAGACCATGTCAGCGGGGATGCCCGGGCCTTTGCCCATCATCTTTTCCGACGACCCGGGGATCGAAAGACAGGACCGACGGGGGAGATCACGTGAGCGAGCCGACATGGCGTCAGGCTAGGCGTCGGCGCCCCCGTCGGACCAGCCCGGCGGGGCGTCGTAGTGTGTGACATATGCAGGTCCGCGGGATTCATCACGTGTCGATCAACGTCGACAATCTGGCCGAGGCAATCGATTTCTACGTCGGCAAGCTGGGTTTCACTTGCTTGGAACGACCCGACTTCAACTTCCCCGGCGCATGGCTGTCGACCGGTGCCCACCAGGTGCATCTGCTCGAGTTCGTCGGGGAACCCCGTTCGAAGCTGCAGCACTGGGCGTTCGAAGTGGCAGACCTCGATGCGGCGGTCGCTGAACTCGATGCGGTCGGGGTTGAGTATCGGCTGAGCAACTCGACCGAGGGTGGCCGCCGACGCCAAGCGTTCCTGAAGGACCCGTCCGACAACGTGATCGAACTGCAGGCCGGGTAACCATGATCGGGTCGGGCGGGTTCCGGGCGTGGTTGCGTGGCGAGAACGTGCGCCGGACACCCCGCGACGACGAGATGGTCGAGATCGCCTGGCTGCCGTTGTGGCAGGCGCAATTGGTGTCGCACGGCATGTGGGAGCGGGGCATTCCCAACGCCATGTCGGAAGACCACACCTCACATCTGCGGGGCGCGGCACAGCTGCCGATGGGCCGAATTTTTGTACTCGGCCTCCGCTACGAGGCCGCGCTCGCGGCCGCAACCGACCTGATCGGCGACGAGCCCATCACTCAACACCGCTGACCCGCTGTTCGGCTCGGGTTGGTCCGCCGGGACTGGCTGGAAGTGGTGCCAGAAAGTTCGCAAAAACGAACCTTCTGGCATCACTTCCTAACGTGAGGGAGGACTACGCCGAGATCGCGGGCTCTTTGGGCCACCAAACCCTCGATCGTGCGCCGGGTTTGGCTCGGTCGTTCGGCGGCGTCCTGGTACCCGAAGTACTTCACATCCCACCCAGCCAGCGAGGTCCGGATGTCGCGCCGCTCGTCAGCCGCCTCCCGGTGATCGCCGGTGTGGAACGCCCGGCTGTGCGCCTCAATCGCCAGCCTGACCTGCGGGAACGCGAGGTCGAACCGGGCGATCACCTGCCCGTTTTTATCGCGTAGTTCATGCTGAGCACTGGCGGGTGGGAGTCGCGGCGATCGACAGCACTCTTCGAGCAATCGCTCGAACCAGGAGTCGCGCACTCTGCCTCGGCGGCGGCGACGCTTGACCTCGGCGAGGATCAGACCTGTGCCGCGTTGGCCAGGCCGATGCAGCCGTTGAGCGGTCTGCTCCAACCACGTCAGGCTGTGTCCGCGTCGTTCGAAGTCGTCGAGCGCCCGTTCCACGACGTCGTCACCGACAACGTGCGGCAGGTCGACGAGAGTTCGAGCCAGCGAGGTACAGGGGATGCCGTCGATGACGACGACGTCGCGACTATCAAGTGGAGTCGAGACGCGGTGGACGATCACCCCGTCGACTCGCACTCGTCGGCCTCGGCCAACAGTGACTTCGACCGGCGGGTCTGTGATTCCGTCAACCCGATGCAGGTATGCCCCGGAACGAAACGAGATGGTCGTGCCCGGCGGACCGGCGCGAACGGCAATCAACATCCGTTGCTGGAGGGTGTCAATCGAGCCGTGGACGACCAGCGTTCCTCGGCCAATCTCGCGCAATGCGCCGGTTGCCTTGTATCGGCGGATCGCTCGTGGACGGAGGTTGGATTCGGCGGCCTGGCGTCTCGTAAGGACGGCGTGGTGCGAGGCTGCGACGTCACCAGCGCCGTCCATCGGGACGAGCGAGGGCACGTCGCCAGGCTACGGAAATCGCCGTCCCATTCGACGAAGTGGTGCCAGAAAGTACGCCGAAACGAACTCTCTGGCACCACTTCCCTGCCGGACGCGCGTCGGGCCGCGGCTCAGCCGGGGTGGGCGCTGGTGACGAGGGTTTTCATCTCGCGAACGGCCTGTTGCCAGCCGACGAAAATGGCGTGAGCGACGATTGCGTGGCCGATGTTCAGTTCCTTGACCAGCGGCAACGCAGCGACGCGCTGGACGTTGTGGTAGTTGAGCCCGTGGCCTGCGTTGACGCGTAGCCCCAGATCGTGGGCATGTTCCACGGCCATCGCCACCTTCTTGAGTTCCAGCGTGGCCTCGGCATCGGTGGTCGCGTCGGCGTACTGCCCGGTATGAATCTCGACGGCGTAGGCCCCGAACGACTTGGCCGCCGAAATCTGCTCCAAGTCCGGCCCGATGAACAGCGACACCCGGATGCCGGCGTCCTGCAGCGCCGTGACCGCGTCCCGCACCCGGTCGGCCCCGGCG
>JANNNL010000476.1:0-10051 GCA_031398525.1 Actinomycetes bacterium
CCTCGACGGCCCGCGCCCAGCCGTCGAGTTGCAGGCCTTGGTCGGCGAGACGATCTCGGCCCGCGGGATGGGTGGGTTGGAGGCGTTGCGCGTGTTTGCCGACGTGTTGGCCCCCGCATGCATCTCGGTTGATCATCCCCGCTTCTGGTCGTTCGTGCCGACCGCGCCGACTGAAGCGGCGATTCTGTTCGACCTGGTCGTCGGGGCCTCGGCGATCTACGGCGGCTCGTGGATGGAAGGCGCTGGCGCGGTGTTCGCCGAAAACCAGGCGCTGCGGTGGATCGCCGATCTGGCCGGATTCCCCGAAGGCGCGGGCGGGGTGTTCACTCCCGGTGGAACCTACGGCAACCTCAGCGCGCTGACCGCGGCCCGCGAACGGTGGCGGGCCAACGGAGGACAGGGTCGAGCCGTCGTCGTCGGTTCGAGCGGTGCGCACTCGTCGATCAAGGCGGCAGCAAAGGTGATGGACGCCGAGGTCATCATCGTCGCCGCAGATGAGGCCGGGCGAATGACCCGCGCCGCACTTGGTGCCGCGATCGACAACACCCCGGCCGACGTCGCGGCGCGAATCTGCGCCATCGTCGGAACATCCGGAACCACGAACGCCGGGGTGATCGACGACCTCACCGCGGCCGCCGACGTCGCATCGGACTTGGGCGCGTGGTTCCACGTCGACGGTGCATACGGTGCGGCCGCGCTCGCCGCGCCGTCGGTACGCCACCGGTTTGCCGGGGTTGAGCGCGCCGACAGCCTGATCGTCGACCCGCACAAGTGGCTGTTCGCCCCCTACGACTGTTGTGCGCTGATCTACCGCTATCCACTGCAAGCCCGCGCCGCGCTGAGCCAGCATGCCGAGTATCTCGACGTGCTGCAGGCCGACGAGAACGAGTGGAACCCGTCGGACTTCGCCTTCGGTCTCACCCGCCGCGTGCGCGGCCTGCCGTTCTGGTTCTCACTGGCGACCTATGGCACCGACGCCTACACCGAGGCGATCGAGGCGTCGTTGACCCTGACGCGGGAAACCGCCGCACTGGTCGAAACCATGCCCGACCTGGAGATTGTCGGCGAACCGGAGTTGTCGGTCGTGATGTTCCGTCGTCTCGGCTGGGACCCCGCCGACTACAACGCCTGGAGTGCCCGCCTGCTCGCCGAAGGCCGCGCCTTCGTGACCCCCACGTCATGGAACGGCGAGACCATCCTTCGCCTCTGCTTCGTCAACCCCCGCTCAACCTTCGACGACGTCCGCGACGTGCTGGCAACGCTGACGTGAGAATCAGCCCCAGCGGGGGGATTGACCGAAGCGGTAGCCGACGGAGCGCACGGTTTGGATGAGGTTGGCGTGTTCCTCGCCGAGCTTGGCGCGCAGACGGCGGATGTGGACGTCGACGGTGCGCGCTCCGCCGTAGTACTCGTACCCCCACACCCGCGACAGCAGGGTCTCGCGGGTGAACACCTTGCCCGGGTTTTGTGAGAGGAACTTGAGCAGTTCGTATTCCATGTAGGTCAGATCGAGCGGGGCCGCGTCGATTGTGGCCTGATACGTCTCGAGGTTGAGGACCAACTCGCCGTAGCTGACCAACTCGGGGGCGGGCCCGCCGCCTTTCCGCCAGAACAGATGTTTCAGGCGTGCTTCCAACTCGGACGGGTGGAACGGGGTCAGGCAGAAGTCGTCGAACAGGTCGTTGCGGAGTTCCAGGTCTCCGAGCAACACCCCGGATACCAGCACCAGGACCGACGTCGGGGTGCGGTCACCCTTGCGTAACGCCCGGGCCAGCGCCCACGCTCCTTCGGGGTCGGGGTCGACGGTGATCACCGCACCGACCCAGCCACCCGACGGCTCGACGCGCGCCGCGTCGTCGGCCGAGGCGAGGGCCTTCCAGCGGTAGCCGGCGAGATCGAGGGTGCGCGCCAACTCCGGGGCGGGAGGATCGGGGAAGACGGCGACGAGATCCATCTCAGGCCTACAGCGAGCGCAGGTAGCGGTCGAGTTCGAACCCGCTGATGTGCGTTTTGTACGCCTGCCACTCGCGTCGCTTGTTGCGCAGAAACCACTCGAAGATGTGCTCGCCGAGGGCGTCGCTCACCAGTTCCGACGACTCCATGATCCGCAGTGCACTGTCGAGTGATTGGGGCAGGGTGGCGATGTTCAACTTGGCCAGCGCCGCGTCGCCCATCTCGAACATGTTGGCGTCGGCCTCGGCGGGCAGTTCGTAGCCCTCCTCGATGCCCTTCATGCCGGCCGCCAGAATCACCGAGAACGCCAGATACGGATTGCACGCCGGGTCGGGGGAGCGGTACTCGATGCGGGTCGCCGCGGCTGCGCCGCGCGGGGTGATCGGCACGCGGACCAGGCCGCTGCGGTTGTTACGCGCCCACGACACGTGGATCGGGGCCTCGTAACCGGGCACCAGTCGCTTGTAGCTGTTGACCGTCTGGTTGGTGATCGCGGTGATCTCGGCGGCATGGCGCAGCAGGCCGGCCATGAACTGCTTGGCGACGAGCGACAGCTGGTACGGATCGCTGTCGTCGTGGAATGCGTTCTCCTCGCCGTCGTAGAGCGAGAGGTTGAGGTGCATGCCCGAGCCCTGCACGCCCTCCATCGGCTTAGGCATGAAGGTCGCGTGAACGCCCTGGGTCGCGGCAACCTCTTTGACCACCAGGCGAAACGTCATGATCGAGTCGGCCATGTTCAATGCGTCGGTCGGTTGCAGGTCGATCTCGTGCTGCGATGGGGAGTCCTCGTGGAACGAGTACTGCACCGGGATCGACATCGTTTCCAACGTGCGGATGGTCTGCTTGCGCAACGTGCCGGCGACGTCGGTGGTGGTCAGATCGAAGAACGATGCCTCGTCGAGCGGCACCGGCGGCTGGCCCTTTTCGGGGGTGGCGAAGTAGAAGAACTCGACATCGGGGGCGACGAAGAACGTGTATCCCTTGGCGTGGGCGCGCTCGAGGTTGCGGCGCAACACCTGGCGGGGGTCACCGTCGAACGGGGTGCCGTCGTGATTGTGTACGTCGCAGAACACGCGAGCCTCGGCGGCCTTCGGGTCACCCCACGGCAACACCTCGAAGGTGTTCGGATCGGGGATGGCGAGCACGTCGCTCTCTTGGATACGTGAGAACCCGTCGATCGACGAACCGTCGAACGTCATCCCGTCTTCCAGGGCGTTTTCGACCTCGGCGGGGCTGATCGCGAAGCTCTTCAGATTCCCCAACACATCGGTGAACCACAGCCGCACCAGGCGAATGCCGCGCTCCTCCACCGTGCGCAACACGTAAGCCTTCTGCTGATCCAACATGCTCACTCCAAACATTCTTCTCGAAAGTCGACCTTGGTCCCGCAACGAGCCGGGCCGAAAAATGAGTGTGGGGGCCACGAGGCCCCCCACCCATCACAGGTTGGCGTCGATCACGCCGCTGAGCACACCGTGTCGGTGATCAGGCGGGTGACGGTGTACGGGTCGCAGTTGGCGTTCGGGCGACGATCCTCGGCGTAGCCCTTGCCATCCTTCTCGACCTGCCACGGGATGCGGATCGATGCGCCGCGGTCGGACACGCCGTAGGAGAACTTGTTCCACGGGGCGGTCTCGTGCTTGCCGGTGAGGCGGGCCTGGATGTCGTGGCCGTAGTTCTCGACGTGGGGGAGGATCTTCTTGCCGATGGCCTCGCAGGCGGCGATGACGGCCTTGTAGTCCTCGCGCATGGCCTGGGTTGAGAAGTTGGTGTGCGCACCGGCTCCGTTCCAGTCGCCCTTTTCGGGCTTGGCGGCGAACGAGATAACCACTTCGTAGTCCTCGGCGATGCGGTGGAGCAGCCAGCGGGCGACGGTCAGATGGTCCGACACGGTGATCGCGTCGGCGGCCCCGATCTGGAATTCCCACTGACCGGGCATGACCTCGGCATTGGTGCCTTCGATCATCAGGCCGGCATCGAGGCACGCCTGGGTGTGCTCCTCAATGATCTCCCGGCCGATGACCCGACCGGTGCCGACGCCGCAGTAGTACGGGCCCTGTGGGCCGGGGTAGCCGCCGCCGGCGGGGAAGCCGAGCGCGGTGCCATCGGCGCGAAGCATGGTGTACTCCTGCTCGATGCCGAAGATCATGGCGTGCTTGGCGTACTTCTTGGCCGTCTTGGCGCAGGCGGCGCGGGTGTTGGTGGCGTGCGGCTTGAGGTCCTTGGCGGTGAGCACGTCACAGAGCACCAGGATGTTGTCGCCCCCCCGGATCGGATCGGGGCACGAGAAGACCGGCTGCAGTGCACAATCGGAGTGCTCACCCGTCGCCTGGTTGGTCGACGAACCGTCGAAGCCCCACATCGGTGGCTCTTTGCCGTCGGCGATGATCTTGGTCTTGCTACGCATCATGGGCGTCGGCTCGGTGCCGTCGAGCCAGATGTATTCAGCCTGGTAGGCCACGGGGGTCCTCTCGGTGGAAATCAAAGTCAGGGAATTCGTGAACGTGCGACGATAGATGGTGGCGCGACGCCGTTTCGTGTCCGTTGCCCGATTGTGAACGCTGTGTGAACTGAGCCGGTGACGTAACCGGTGGGTCCCTGGCGGAACGCGGGAACTTTCTCCCTTGGCGGCGTCGTCCAATCGGTATGAAGAATCTGACTCGCCGCTACTTCCTCTCCAGCGTCACTGGTCTCGTCGCCCTACCCGGTATCGCCGCCGGGCTCGCGGCATGTGGATCTGACACTTCAGTCGGTGAGGAACCCCAAGGGACGCCCGGCCCGTCCGACCCGACCGACCCGGGAACCCGTCCCCCGGGCGGCCTGCCACCGTTGGCCGCAAACGAGGTGCGCCTGCGGGTCGACACCGGCGTCAACGCGTTCACGACCGCACAGGCGGCGTTCTCGCGGACACCCACGCTGCTGGTGATGGGGGATGGCACGGCCTTCCGACCGGGAGTGCAGATCGAGATCTACCCCGGACCATTGCTACCGGCGATCGAGCGCGGTCGAATAGCCGATGCCGCGATCGAGACGTTGATGCGGTCCGCCACCGATCGTGGACTCACAACGACCCCGGTGCCCGACTATCTGGCCGGCCAGCCGCCGGTCGCCGATGTTGGCTCGACGTTGGTCGCGTTGTCGGTGGGGGCCGGTGAGTTGGTGGTTCATGAGGCATACGCCCTCGGGTTCGGCGACGAGACCGCTCTGCCTCGCAAGAACCTCGGGGATTTCGTGGCCGAGGCGTCGAGCGCAGCGTTTGACGACGGCACGCTGTACCTACCAACTCAGTACGGGATCTGGGCGCAACCGGCGAATCCCGCCGAGTTCGGCACCGAGCCGGCTCCGACCGTGATGCCGTGGACCGTCGCAACGGTTGACCTGGCTACGGCCACCTCGTGCACCATCGTCGAGGCCGCCGCGGTCGCCGGCGTGTTCGACCAAGCGACCCAACTGACCTTCTTCGAACAGAACGGCGCAACGTACGCGGTTGCCGTGCGGGCGATCCTGCCCGACACCACTGTCTGCCCATAGCCAGTAGCGTTGGCCTAGCGGGCCAGAGGCGGTGACAAAGGAGTCGTTCCATGCGTCGAAGCGTTGGTTCAGTGGTGATCAGTGGATTGATCGGAGGCGCCGCCCTCGTGGTGGGGGTCGTGGCGGGTGCGCCGGTGGCGGGAGCCGCATCGGTGCCGACTGGTTTCACCGAGGTCGAAGTGGCGTCGGTGCCGAACCCGACGGCGATCGAGACGCTGCCCGATGGTCGCCTCATCGTGCTCGACCAGGGCGGCAAGGTTCGGGTGATCCAGGGCGGCGCGCTCGTGGCGACCCCGGCGCTCAGCCTGAACGTGTGCGGTGGGGGTGGCTCCGAGATGGGCCTGCTTGGCTTCACTTCGGGGAACGACTTCGCCGTGTCGGGTGCGGTCTTCATCTACTACACCGCGCCGGTGACCGGGGGCTGTGTGAACCGGGTGTCGCGCTTCACGATGACGGGCAACCTCATCGACCCCAACTCTGAAGTCGTGCTGCTCGACAACATTCCAGGGACCGTCACCGACCCGGCCGGCAACCACAACGGCGGCGACGTTGAGATCGGCCAGGACGGATACCTCTATGTTGCGACCGGCGATTCGGGGCGTGACCCGCGGGGCAACTCCGGTGGGGCGGGCGACAACGACGCCGCGCAAGACCTGAGCATTTTGTCGGGCAAGATCGTGCGCATCACCACCGACGGCAGCGTCCCGGTCGACAACCCGTTCAACGGGGCGGGTACCGTGCGCTGCGCAACGTCGGGCGTCTCGGCACCGATCAGCCAGAAGTGCCAGGAGATTTTCGCCTACGGCCTGCGCAACCCCTACCGCTTCGCCTTCGACCCCAATGAGGGGGCCACGCGGTTCTTCATCAACGACGTCGGCCAGGGCACCCGGGAGGAAGTCGACGAGGGCATCAAGGGGGCGAACTACGGCTGGAACACCCGCGAGGGCCAGTGCCCGCGCGGCTCGACCCCGCCGTGCGCTGGGCCGCCGGCCGGGCTCACCGATCCGCTCACCGACTACGGCCGTGCCAGCGGATGCACCTACATCACCGCGGGGGCATTCGTTCCCAACGGTGCATGGCCTGCGGCCTACGACGGGGCGTACCTGTTCGCCGACGCAGGTTGCGGCAAGGTGTTCACCCGCACGAGCTCGGGGGCGGTCGACTACGCGGCGCCGTTCGCCGAGGGGGTTGGCGTGCTTGCCGACATGGTGTTCGTTCCCGAAGGGGCCGGCTACGCGCTGTATTACACCCAGAACGACAGCGACAAGGTCCGCAAGATCACCTTTGGCGGTCTACCCGCCGCCGGTTCTGTTGTCGGGCTCAAGCTCAACTCGGTCGCTCCGAAGCGGGTCTACGACACCCGCAACGGCATCGGTACCAGCCCGGGGTTGATGAGGGCGGCAACATCGCGGGTCGTCAATGTGCAGCCACCATCGTCGGCAGTCAAGGCGGTGTTGGTCAACGTCACCTACGCCGGAGCGCAGGGCAACGGGTTCGCCCAGGCCTGGCCGACCCGCACGTCACGCCCGGGAACATCGATCCTCAACGCCTCGACGGCGGGCGAGGTGGTCGCCAACTCGGCCGTCCTGCCGGTGGCTGCCGATGGCACGATCATGATCTCGACCTCGGTGACCACCGAGTTGGTCGTCGACCTGCTCGGCTACTTCGTGACCCCGAGCGGCGTGGGAGGAGGCGAGTACCGGCCGCTGTCGCCCGCCCGACTGATCGACCAACGCAGCCCGACCGGCACCGTGCTGCCTTCGGGTGCGAAGAACCCGTACGCGTCGGTCGGCGATCACATCGACGTGCAGGTCACCGGGCAATTAGGAATCCCGGCTGACGGTTCGGCCGGCGCGGTCGCGGTCATCCTGACCGCGCTCGGGTCGAACCAACCGGTGTCGGGCTATGCCACCGCCTACCCGTCGGGCGTGGCGCGGCCAAACGCCTCGAACGTCAATGTGTCGGGGGCATCCGACGTGCGGGCGAACCTGGTGATCGTGCCGATCGGCGCGAACGGCAAGATCTCGCTGTTCGGTTTCAACACCTCGGCGCTCCTGGTCGACGTTGCCGGATGGTTCACGGCCGACTCAGTCTCGGCGTCGGGCAATGGACTGTTCACCGTGACGCCCTCGCAACGAGTGATCGACACCCGCTCGTCGCTGCCCGCCGGGTTCGGTGGTGCCTTCACGGCTGGGCAAACCCGGTCGCTCAACCTCGCCCCGCCCGTCCCAGCGACCGCGACGGCCGTGGTCCAGAACCTGACCGTCGCTGCGACGGGCGGTTGGGGATTTGTCTCGTCGTTCCCCGAAGGCTCCGGCAGCCCGGCGACGAGCAACCTCAACTACACCGGCCCCGACCAAACCCGCGCCGCCCTGGCGATCACCACCCGCACCCCCGGCCCCCCACCCATCTCGGCGAAAACCAGCTACTACTCCCTTGCCGCCGCCCACCTGATCGTCGACACCTACGGCTACTTCGTGTAGCAGCGGCCCGGGTTGCGCCTGGCCCGTTCATGTCACCAAATCTGCATGCCCAATGCAGAAACCGTGACATGAACGACGGGCCAGCCTCGAAGACCATCGCCAGATTCGCTGGCGTGTGTCACCCGGAGGGGGTGGGCGTGGGAATGTACGGGGTGTGGACGTGGGGCAGTTGGAGGGGTGGTACGTCGGGCATGCCGGCGCGCTCGTTCGGTTTGCCGCCACGCTGGTCGGCGCGGCCGATGCTGAGGACTTGGTCCCGACGGTGGTGGCTGATCTCCTCCGGCGAGGTGCCGGTTCCAGTGGGCCGTCGGTTGAACAGATGGATGCGTACATGTATCGCGCCGTGACGCTCGCGGCTCGCAAGCATTGGCGCACGGTGGGGAGGCGGGCCCGACGCGAGGCGTACGTGGCGCGTCCAGACCGGGTCGAGTTCGAGCCGGGCGATACCCAGCCCGAGGTGGTCGCCTCGTTGGTCGGGTTGAGTCCACAGCAGCGGGCCGTCATCCACCTGGCCTATTGGGACGATCTCACGCCCCTTGCCATCGCCGACCGATTGGGCGTCGGTGAAGGAACCGTTCGCCGCCAACTGGCCCGCGCTCGCCACCGCCTGCGGGAGGTGCTGACCGATGTCCGTTGAGAACCCGCAGACCCCGACTGGCGACGATGGAAACACACGGCTCCGAGCCGCGCTCGGCGCGCTGGGCGACGCCGCGGACCGGCCTCGACCGTTCGGTCAGATTGAGCCCCAAACCGATCGAACCCCGGTCTCCCGGCGGCGCCCGGCGTTGATTGCCGCGGCGGCGCTGGTCGCGGTCTCGGTGGTCTCGGCGGCGGTGTGGGGCGTCATCGCGAACCGCAACGACGACCGTCAACTGATCGTGACCTCACCGGAACCCTCGGTCGAGACGACCTCAGTCATCACAACTCCCGCCGATCCCGTGCCGACGACGAGCCCCCCACCAGCCACCACCGCGTCCCCCGAGGTCGAGGTCTATGGTCCGTGGTACTCCCTCGACCTGCCCGGGGTCGAACCGGGACAGTTGACATCGATGGAGGGTTCGCTCCTTCCTGGCTACTCGCAGACGATCTGGGTCAGCGCCACCGACTCGATCCGCGACGTGTTGATCATGCATCAGTTCGATGAGCCGACCGACGTCACCATGCTGACCGGCACCGAGGTCCGTCCTCAGGGACCATACGGACCGTGGGGATCGGTGAAAGTTGCGCTCATCTCCGACCCGACCGACCTATCCGACGACTCCGGTTCGACTGCCGACGAAGCACGTTTGAGTCGCGACGATGACCCCCGGGTTTTCGAGTTCGAGAGCTATGGCATGAATGGCCACGGCCTCGCGAAAAACGTGCTCATCTACCTCGACCAAATCGACCGGCCCGACTGTCCGTGCAGTCTGCCCGGCTTGAAGGTCATCGCCGTCAACGACCGAACCGCCAACCTCGAGACCCAGGAATTCCGACTCGACGACGGCGCAACCGTCACCCTCACTCGGTCACGCGCTCCGACGTTCACCGATGCCTACGGCGGGGCGGGTACGTGGACATCGGCGACGGTCGGCAAGGTCGGCAACCTCCCGGCCGTCTATGTCGACGGCACCCGCGTGATCTGGTCGCGCGACGGCTTCTGGTTTGCCTTGGCCGGCATCCCCGCCGACCGATTCGACGAGATCGTCGCCGCGCTACGTCCGTTTGAGGGCACATTGCCCGGAGCGCCCGGCCTGATCGAGAACTACCCCGCGGGCTGGAACCATCTGCCCGACTCACCGTTGTCACCCCGCACCGATGCCCTGGTCGCATGGACCGGAAGCGAGGTGATTGTCGCCGGCGGATGGGAGTTCCTCTGCCCGCCGAACGCTGACTGCGTCTTGCCCGATCAGCAGTTCAGCGACGGTGCAGCGTTCGACCCGGCCACCGGCCAATGGCGTTCGATTGCTCCGGCCCCACTCGGGTTTGCCGGCGGAGCGTCGACGGTGGCAGGTGACGACGTGTTCGTGCTCACCGATCGTACGGCGGGGCGTCAGCGAGTGTTGCTCAGGTATCTGATCGATGAGGATCGCTGGGAGCAGGTC
>JANNNL010000503.1:0-6691 GCA_031398525.1 Actinomycetes bacterium
GGTGCAGCAGCACCTGGACGTCACGTCACCGACGGCGAACAAAGCACTCGATCGGCTGTGCGAGCTCGGGATCCTGCGCGAGGTGACCGGCAATAGACGCAACCGCACCTACCGATATGACGCCTACGTCGACCTGTTCGAGAGCGTCGGCCGTGTCGCTCACGACGACACGCAGAGCGACTGAGCAGCACCCTCGTCCCTCCACCTGTCCGGGTGCGACCCGGGTCCTGGCCGACGGACATCGTGCCGATCGGGGGCTCTCGATATCACCACCCCGTCACGCGCTGGCGCCGTAGGAACCCCCGCTCTACCCCGGGCCAGGAGCAGCGGGCGGCGGTTCTCGATCACCCGGCCCGTCGAATGCCGTCGGTGAGCGCGTTGTGGAGTGCTACTTCAGCGCTGTCGACCGCGAAGGGAGCGCCGGGAGTCGAGCGGGTCCGCGGCCGGTCGTGGAGAGCGATATCGGGCGGGAATGGACTGGTGTGTTGGGTTGCTAGCACGCCCGCTACTTGAACTCCCGTGGCAGAATCCTGGGTGTGGCGTCCTTTGAGACAGTTGCCGATGAGTACGACGTGGGCAGGCCCTCGTACCCGACCGGAGTGCTTGACGCGCTTGGCCCGGTGGCAGGGCTCCGGGTGCTCGATGCTGGCGCCGGGACGGGGATCGCATCGCGTCAACTCCTTGAACGGGGGGCTGACGTTGTTGCCCTGGATCCCGGCGAGGCAATGTTGAGGCGAGCGTTGGCGAGATCGCCGTCGCTTCCCGCTGTTGTCGGGGACGGCGGGATGATGCCGTTTACCGACTGCGCATTCGATCTCGTGTGCTTTGCTCAGTCCTGGCATTGGGTCAGTCCGACCACCCGGGAGGCGGAGACGCACCGCATCCTGGGCGCGACCGGGCGATGTGCAGCTTGGTCGTCTCATGCTCGTGGTGATGGGCAGGCGTGGTTCGATCGTTACTGGTCGCTGGTCGAGGCGGCTTGTCCGGGTACCAATCGGGATCAGCGCGACATCGATTGGGGCGAGACCATGGCTGGGTCGGGCCTGTTGCGTGTTGCTGAGCGGATCACGGTGTCGTGGATCCGATCGCTGTCGCTTGACGCGTGGCTGACGGACCTGCGAAGCCACAGTTACGTCGCCGCGCTCGCGGATGTCGAAAGTCGCCGGTTGTTGGGCGAGCTCGGTTCGGCTCTGCTCGACGGATTCCCCGATGGCCAACTCGGGATCCCATACGAAACGTGGCTCTGGATCGCGACACGTTGACCGTCGATCAGTCGGCGCGTTGCGAGCGTCGATACGGCATCGCGATCGCCTACGGACCGGCCGGGTACCGGGCGTCAGGTTGTCTCGCGACGGAGGCGAAGCGTGCGGCCTGCTGGTTGGACAAGACGTGTCGCAGTGCGGTGAGTTGTTGGCCTAGCTCGGCATCAGTGAGTTCCCTGCTTGCCTCCCACGCCGCTGCTGGCAGCGGCATCGATGGTGCGGGGTCTGGATCGAATCTGGCGACGATGTGCACATGTACGTGCGGATCTTGATTGCCGAGGATTTGAAAATTGAGGTGAATCGGCGCGTAGACGCTCTCGATTGCTCGGGTGACAACGGCTACTTCCGACCAGAAAGCAGCAAGTTCCGCTGGGGTCATCGACTGTGGGTCGCCGACGTGGCGTCCGCGGAAGACCACCACCGAGTAACCCGGAGTCGGTCCGCGACGTTGCAAGTAGCCGTCGGTGACGACGCCCTCGAAGTAGCGGACACCGTGTTCGGTCTCGGCGACCCGACCACCAAGACATTGTGGGCAGCCGAGCCCGCGCTTCTTGGTGAGGAAATCGTCAGGCCAGTCGAACAGCTCCACATCCGTGATCGTTGTCGGCGTCGATCCGCATGTCAACCAACTCGGATCGACGGTGCGTGGTCGCGTTACGTTTGGCGACGCTGCCAATCGCGCCGGTCCTGGGCGACTGTCAGCGAAGCCTCGTGAACGAAGTCGCGTGTGATGTATCGCGACTGTCGGCGGTCACCAGGTTCTGCCTGCTGGCGGCCATCTTGAGCTGCCCACAGACGGACAACTCGTCACGCATGGCGGTGACCTTGCTGAAGGCGGTTGGTGCCGACTGGTCCGCGACCGCTTGGCTGGCCGGTGCCGAGAGCGCGACCGTTCCACAACGCTGGCGCACGCGTGAGAGGCTGCGGCGATGGTTCAGGTTGCAGCCGGCGACAGTCCCGGGGGTGCGGGGCGTCTGGCGCGACACCATGCGGTCGCGTCTGAGCTCGCGGCGCTGTCCGACGACGAGCTCGTTGCGTTAGTCGGCGACGGGACCGAGCTCGGGCAGGGCATTGGCGGGCGACACGCTCGGGTCGTGATCGCCGACGCACCCGTCTTCGTCAAGTGGCTGGCGCTCACCGATGTCGAGCGTCGCCCCGAGCACTTCCACTCGAGCGCCGACCTGTTCGGCCTCCCGCCCGGTTGTCACTACGGCATCGGATCGCCGGGGTTCGGCGCGTGGCGCCAACTGCTCGCCAACCAGATCGTGACCGGGTGGGTTGCGACCGGCTCTATCAACTCGTTCCCGTTGCTGCACCACTGGCGCATTCTCGACATCCCGGCGTTCGATGGGCCGCTTGTGCCCGAACTCGCCGACGTCGGCCGGACCGTCGAACTCTGGCACGGCTCACCAGCGGTGCGCCGTCGGATCGAGGCGATCGCCATGTCGACGGCCAGCCTCGTACTGTTCCAAGAGCACATCCCCCAGACCCTGCCAGCCTGGCTGTCCACCGAACTCACCCGGGGCCCCGAGGCCGCGACCGCGGCCATCGAGACCGTCGACACGACGCTGCGCACTGACGTCGCGGCAATGAACCGGCGCGGGATGTTTCACTTCGACGCCCATCTCGACAACATCCGCACCGACGGCGAGCAGCTGTACCTGACCGACTTCGGCCTCGCCGCCCCGACCGCGTTCGAACTCACCACGGCCGAGACCGCGTTCCTGATCGCCAATTCCAGCCACGACCTCTGCCACTCAATCACCCGGTTCGTCGACTGGCTCGTCACGACATCAACGGACGTAGCTGACTGGAATGAGCGCGACGAACGCATCCGCGCCTACGCCAACGGCGTCGTGCCAGAAGGCCTGTTACCCGCCGCCGCGGCCGTCATCTCGCGCTACGCCCCAGTCGCCGTCGTCATCAACGACTTCTACCGAGAACTCCACCTACACGACCGCACCACGCCGTACCCGACACTCGCCGCAACCCGAGCCTGCGCCACGGCGGGCCTGACCCTTCCGTAGCCGATGCGGGACTCGATCGCCCTCCGCGTACGTTGAGCTGGACCGAACTGGCCGCCGATGGGCATTTTGCGATGGACACCAACATCCGACCGCCGTCGGCGTTCGCGATATGGGCGGCGGTTCGGCGCCGCCGAACGTCGCCGCTCCGCCGGAAGTCGGGTGCATCGTTCTTCGAAGTCGTTGCGCGAAGTGGTGCACTCCGAGTCTGAGTGCTGGCGAACGGATTCGGGATTGCGAGCGCTGACTTGTTCAGCGGCCGGTTGTCCCGTCGATGAGTTCTCTGAGGATGTCAGCGTGTCCGGCGTGGCGGGCGGTCTCTTCAAGGAGGTGTGACAGGACCCAACGGAGGTTGGTCGGCGGGCCGGCGTCTTGGCAGAGAGTGTCGAGCTCAGGAACTGCTGCCACGATGTCGTCGACGACGTCCCAGGTCGACTTGTAAACGGCAACAGCCGCTTCGATTGAATCGGTCTCGACGAGGAGGTGGGGCGGCATGTTGAGCCCAGCGAAGCGGCGAATGATCCAGAGTTGCTCAGCGTGTGCCATGTGCTGGGCCAACCAAAGCAGTGTGGTGCCGCTGGCGACAATCACGCGACGTGCGGCAGCGTCGTCGACGCCGCTGACCTTGCGTACGAACGACTCTCGTTGGTATTGGAGCAAAGCGCGCAAGGTTGCTCGTTCGTCGTTGGCCGATCGCGACGGTTTGCGGTCATCCATCATCGCCACAGTAGGCCTTTGGACGATTCGGCACTGAAGGTTGAGTCCCGCAACCGGGCCCACAGAACGGGGGCACATGTTGACTCCCGAGGTGCACGAGAACGACGCTCCGAATCCCGGGCGGCTGACCTCCCCACCACGCATACATCGGCCCCGAGCTGCGAGTGGCCGAAAGCGCCCGCTCGCGCCGGATAGAGCGGGTCGGGGCCGGCTGGGGGCTGAGCAAAGTGGTGCACGCGGTCGGACGATGGCCGTCGGTTGGAGCGACGCTGCTGTGATGGCAAACTGCGTGGGTGACGGGTCGCAGCGACGACGAGATGGTGGCGTACGCGCTCGAGATCGACCCGGCGTTGCTGGCGTTCGTTCCCGAACTTCTGGCCGACCTGGACGTACTCGGCGCGGACGCTGACATGATCGTTGAGGCGATGCGCGAGTCGGGTGTCTCGGAGCAGTCGACTGTCTACGATCTCGGTTGCGGCAAAGGTGGCGTGGCGGTTGCAGTCGCCGCCGCACTGGGCTGCAGCGTCGTCGGCGTCGACCTGTTCGCGCCATTTATCGGCATGGCCCAAGCAGCCGCAGAGGCTGCAGGCGTTGGGGAGCTCTGCCAGTTCGTCCAGGCCGGGATCGGCGAGTCGGCCGCGACGATCGAGCCGGCTGACGCTGTGGTGTACGCCGCTATGGGCGACGTGCTCGGCCCTCTGGACGTCACCATGGCACTGATCCGCCGCTACGCCAAGCCTGGCGGGTTCGTGGTCGTCAACGACAGCTACCTCCTCGAGCCTAACGCCGCGGTGTTTTCCGGGTTCGAGAACTACGCGGACCTTCCGGGAACCCGGCGGCGGTTGACTGCCTGCGGCGACGAACTGATTCTCGAGTTCCTTGAACCAGACGACGAGGACACGGAGCACACCGACGAGGCCGGGTTGCTCGTCGCCCGCGCTGGCACACTAGCCACTCGCCATCCCCACCTCGCGGCCGCGTTCGAGGACTTCGCACGTTCCCAACAGGACGAGTACGACTACCTCGACGAGCACACGGGTGGCGCCGTCTGGGTGGTCCGCCGACACTGACGGGGCACACCCCGATGTCTCCGGGGAACGGGCAATCGAGCATCGGTGTACCGCATCGAGAGGCGCCCGATATCCACCGGTCGCGATGCCGCCCGAGCCGCTTGCGCGGCACTGCACTTCGGCCCTTATGCAGCGCCCTATATTAGTCGGAGCGGCGAGGAAGACGTCGTCTACGACTCGGGCGTGCTGATGGACGCGCCAAGATGCGACGTGCCACGCCTGAACCGACTCGTGGGTCGGCGGTCGTCGGGTGCGAATGGGACCCCGACTGAGTTGCCAATGTCGGGGCTGCTCACTCCGATGAAGGGCCGAACGCTCCTGCGACTCGTTTGGACGCAAGGGTTTCGGGGTTGTAGCCGAGCACTTCGGTCAAGACCTCGTCGGTGTGTTGGCCGAGGGTCGGCGCCATCGTCGGGGCGGGTAGGGGCACGTCGAACTTGAGGGGGGTCGGGAGTTGCTCGCAGCCGAGTTCGTCGGACGAGAGCCACGGCAGGCGGTGTTGGAACTGGGGATCGTTGGCGATCGTCTGGGCGGTGTTCACCGGCGCGATCGCCGTATCGACCGACACGCCGAACTCGAGCCACTGCTGGGTGGTGCGGGTGCGGAAGATGGTGGTGAGTTCGGCTCGCAGGGCGGTGTCGCCGACGGCGTGGTCGGCGTATTGGGCGCCGGGGTGAGCATCGAACAGCTCCGGCTGCCCGATGCCGTCGCAGAAGTTCTTCCAGAACGATCGCTCTGAGGCCATGAACAGCACATGGCCATCGGCGCTTTCGTAGATCTGGTAGCGGACGCTGCCGGCCATGCCGGCGGTGCCGGGCTCGCGGCGTCGGTACCCGTCGGTGCGATTGCCGGTCACCTGGGATTCGGGCCGTTCGTAGGCCTTGTATGTCTCGGGTGAGAGCCAATCCATCACCGCGGCGGCGTCGGATTGGGCGATCTCGATCGAGCATCCGGTGCCTGTCGCCCGGGCCTGGATCACCCCGGCGAGGATCCCCAGCGCGCCGAACAACGGGCCGACGTTGATGCCGACGTTCGGGTGCGCGGGCATGTCGGCGAAACCCTCCGGTGTGGTGTCGACCCCGACGAGACCGGCCCACGTGTCGTAGGCGATGCCGTGGCTCGGCAGGTCGCGGTAGGGGCCGGTCGCCCCGTAGCCGGAGATGGTGCAGAACACGATCCGTGGGTTGACGGCCTTGCACGCCTCGTAGCCGACGCCTCGGCGATCGAGGCCGCCGGGGCGCATCGCTTCGACGACGACATCGGCCTCGCGAACCAACTCCAAAAAGGTGTCGCAGCCCTCCGAAGTGCGCAGGTCGAGGACCACCGAGCGTTTGCCGCGGCTGATGTGCAGGTGCATCAGCGACACGCCGTTGACCCATGGCCAGGTCATCTCACGGATGTAGTCGCCATTCGGCGGCTCGATCTTGATCACGTCGGCCCCGAGGTCGGCGAGATGGGTGGTCATCGAGCCAGGCCCGAGCATGGAACACTCGACGATGCGAACGCCCGCCAGCGGTCCGACGCCGGTCGTGTTCGTGGTGGGATGCGCGCTCCCTTTCTCACGGGGGCTGCGCCCCCGGACCCCATCGCCGCCCGATTCGCTGGCGCTCGGTCGGTC
>JANNNL010000553.1:0-3043 GCA_031398525.1 Actinomycetes bacterium
AGCGCATTTGGTAGGGAATGATCGACGAGATCGCCGGGCCGACCTGGGTAAATGCCGCCCCCTGAAATGCGAAACCGAGGGTGACCAGCGCAATCATCGCCGGGGCGCTCTGGAACCGCAGCCCGGTGGTGACGAACACGCCGTACAACACGATGCAGATGCCCATCATCCGCAGCGCAGAGGGCGGGTTCTTGCGGAACAACCGTTCGCCGAGCCGACCGGCAATCGGGATACCAAGCAGCGCACCCGACCAGGTAATCGCGCCGATCCAGCCGCGCCGGAAGGCGCTGTAGCCATAGTCGTCTTCGAGGAGCAGGTTGAACGCGCCGGGCACGGCGATCAGGGCAAATCCGAGCACGCCGATGCCGACGACGAGGAAGTAGAACGTGCGAACCTTTTTCAAGCGGGCGAAAGCCGCCGAGAGTCGTACCGGCGGCTCGTGGATTCCAGTGGCCAAGCGGGCTCCCAGAATCGCCTCCTGCTCCTGACGGCCCCGCTCGGGTTCCTTGAGCCGCAGTGACCACAGCACCGACGCCACCGCCGGAACCATCAAGGCGAAGAAAACGATGCGCCAATCTCCGGCGTCATCACCGGCGAGCGTGACGACGATGCCGGCAAACAAGGGGCCCAGCACCTGGCCGAGCGGACGGCCGAGCGCCTCGATGGCGAAGATCCGGGTTCGCACCCCGAGCGGATACTGGTCGGCCACCAGGGCCGGGGCGATCGGGATGCGGGCCGACGCTCCGAGCCCGGTTCCGGCCCGGGCCATGCCCATCTGGAACGAGTTGACGACCGATCCGGTCATGCCCACGAAGATCAGCCACATCGCCGACGCCCCGCTCAGCACCCGGACCCGCGAGCGTCGGTCGGCCAACCAGGCAAAGGGCATGGTGGCCAGCACCAGAACGACTCCGCCGAAGCTCTGCAGGCCGAGAAGCATCGTGTCGGAGATATTCAGCGACTCCTGGATGTTCGGGCCGAGGACCTGCAGTGCGACACGATCGAACTCCTCGAGCACGGTGAACAGCAGCAACACGAAGGCAATGCCGTACCCGCCGGTTCGGAAACCCTCGCGCAACGACATCGCCGCGACCGTTGGAGCGGCGACCTCCGCCGAGTCGGCCGACCCGGCTCCGTCGGCGAGCCGGTCGGCCTCGTCGTTGACGATCATCGCCGTCAGCGCGGCCACGCTCGCGACCTCCGACGCGTCGTCCGATCCACCGCCGTTTGCCTGATCGTCCATACCGTCCCCTTCTCGATCGACCCCGGGGGCGAGCGTAGCCAATTGAACAGATCTGACGGGTCGTCAGATGGACGGGACGCTTGGTTAGTGTGACGAGTGCCCGTCTGGGAACCGGCCGGGGTGAACTGACCAAGGGGAGGAATCAACGTGACTCGACGTTCCAGATTGACGATGGCTGTCGTTGCGGGGGTGTCGTTATTCGCCGCTTCTTGCGGGGGCAGCGACGGAGCCAGTACCGCAGAGGAAACCGCGACGACCGCTGCGGCACCCGCTGAATCGGCCACCCCACCGGTGACCGAACCGGCCGCCGAGGAGCCCGAAGCGACAGACCCTCCGGTCGACGAGACCGAGGCTGCCCCGGTCACCGAGGCGGTGGAGGAACTGACGGCGTCCGACACCGGCGTCACCGAAGACACGATCCGCATTGCCGTGGCGATTGCCGACCTTGCCGCCGTTCGGGCTGCGGGCATCTCTATCCCCGAGACGCTGACCAGCGAGCATCTGTTCGAGCGGTGGAACGCCTACGCCACAGTATGGAACGCCGCGGGCGGGATCAATGGTCGCGAGGTCGAGTTCGTTCAGATGATGTGGGACCCGCTGAATCCGGCGTCGTTCGACTCGCTGTGCGCCGAGGCGACCGTCGACGACGAAGTGTTCATGCTGGTCAATGGCACCGGATTGAGCTCCGTCGCTCAGCAGTGCATCGTCGACGCCGGAGTCCCGGTGGTCTACGGCGATGTCGTCTCGAAGGAACTGCTCGATTCCGGACTGGTCATCGCGCTCGCTCCGCCGGCCGAAACGATCGCCGCCGCGGGAGTCGAGGCATGGCTCGCGTCGACCGACGTCGCCCCAGGGGCCAAAATCGGCGTGTTGGCCAACAACGGTCCGATGATTGCTTCGGCAGGCAAGGCGGCCGCCGAACGGCTCACGGCCGCCGGCTATGAGCCACAGCTGATCGAGACCAACTCGCTGGGCGGCGACAATGCCGCAACCAACGAGGAAGGTGCAGCTGCGGTCGGCACATTCCTCGCCAACGGTGTTGTCCACGCCTTCCTGGCCACCCCGTTTACCGAGAACACCGGCTTCTGGAACGCGGCGAAAGACAAGCTGCCGTACACGATGCTCGACACGTCGTCGTCGATGTGCTCGGCGTTCGGGCTCAGCCGCAGCCCGGCCGACGCCGCCGGCAGTGTGTGCGCAACGACTTACGACCACTCCACCGGTGAGGGCACAGGCATCCGCCCCGACACCGAATTCGAGGCGGAGTGCCGCACGTTCAACGACGAGAACTTCAACGACTACTACGGCGGTCCATCCAACGCCGGGGTTCCCGCCGGTCAGAAGCTCACCGATGCCGACGGCAAGGTGCTCATCTCCGACTACCCGCCGCTCGAGTGCACGCTGTCGAACTTCATCAAACTCGGCCTCACCGGTGCCGGCGTCAACCCGACTCGCCAGTCGTTCATCGACGCCGTGTTGAACCTGGGTGAGGTTCCGATCGCGCTGGCCTCGGATGGCAAGGGCATGTTCGCCCCGGACAAGCCGTACGCGGCGACGATGGTCCACACCATCCGGGTTACCACGGCCTCCGTTGAGGTGAAGGCCGGCGCCGACGGCACTTACAACGGCTGTGCCGCTCCGGTGAACTGCGGCATCGTGATCAGTGACTGGGTCCCCATCCCCGAGGGCTGACCTCCCAGCCCTTCTTCTGCGATTTGCGTGAGGTTGTGCCAGCCTGTAGCGGGCACAACCACACGCATTCGTTGTGTACAGCCCCACGGCGGCTACTGCTTGGCGTCG
>JANNNL010000615.1:0-3749 GCA_031398525.1 Actinomycetes bacterium
GGGTTTGGAGGCGCAGCCCCCGGGCGTACATGGTCACGGGACGATCACGCTGGCGACCGGCAGCGACGCCGCCACCACGCCGCGGTGGAGCAGACCGGCGGCGGCATCGGCCGACTTGCGGGTAGCCGGGTCGGGGGCGACGACGGCGACCTGGCGCAGCAGGTCGATCAGCTGGCGCATCGTGCGCACGAAATCGCCGCCCGAGAGTTCCTCGGCGGCGACGACCTCCGCAAAGCTTTCTCCGGCGGCCCAGGCGAAGGCCACCGCGAGAAACGTCGGATCGGGGGCGCGATGGGGCAGCAGCCCGGCCCGTTCCTCGGCGCGTCGAATGTCGTCGCTGAGTGCCTCGATCGCCTCCCATCGCTGCTTCACCTCCCGAGAGGGAAACCAAGGGGCTGGGGCCGGCTCGCTCGATCGATGCTCGTAGACGAAGAGTGACACCACCCCCGCCATCATCGCCGCATCCAGCCCCGTCAGATGTCCGGCGCGAATCGACTCGGCGATGAGCAGGTCGGATTCATGGAACAGCCCGGCGAGCAACATCCCCGGGTTGGTCAGTCGCCAGCCGTTGACGTGGCCGCGCCGGGTGAGAATCGTGAGCACCCGCTCGAAGTCACGGGCCACGGAGCGGTCACGGCTATCGACCCGTTGCCGCATCTGGGCCAGTTCCTTGGCAACCCGGTCGGCTTGCCGGGCGCTGGCCAGTCGGCGTCGCAAATCCGGATCTCGGCGGACGGGATGATCAACCTCGCCGTCGTCGGACAACCCCGGGCGCGGCGCAAGCGCGGCGCGCTCCAGCGATCGGCCCATTTCCCGCAAGAAGGTCTGGCGGTGAGGGGCGTAGGGCGACGGCACCCTGACCTGGGCCAGGGTGACCGGGGCCCGGGTAAAGTCGGCAGCGTCGAGCGTGAGCACCGATCGTTGGGTCGTCAGCACCTGCAGGCGGATCGTTCCCTTGCGGTGGGCCACGGTCACCACCGCCCCCCGTCCCGAATAGCCGCCCTGCTGCACGTAGATAACGTCGCCGGGGCGGAGCTCGTCGAGTGCGTCTTCGATCTGGGCGACCCCGTCCTGGTCGGCGAGGCGACGAGCCTCCGCTGAGCGATACTCATCGATATCGCCGAACGGGCTGGTGGCTGCGGCCCGCAGCTCGTCAAATTGGGCCTCACGACGCCGCAGGCGGACTTCCAGGCGCACCAGGTCGTGGTCAGCCTGATACTGGGCGAACGACAGGTTCAAGAGCCTCTGCGCCTCTTCACGGGTGTACCGACGAATCAGATTGGCCGCCATGTTGTACGTCGGGCGGAACGCCGAATGCAGGTGAAACGACCGGCTCGCCGCCAGCGTCGCTACCGGCTCGAACGGCACGAACGGGCTCCACAACACCACCGCATGACCCAGATCGTCGATACCCCGCCGGCCGGCGCGCCCGGTGAGTTGGGTGTACTCGCCGGCAGTCAAGAAGGTATGGCGCTCACCCGAGAACTTCGACAGCTTCTCGATGACCACCGTTCGAGCGGGCATGTTGATCCCGACCGCCAGCGTCTCGGTGGCGAACACCACCTTGACCAATCCTTCGGCGAAACACGCTTCGACGGCCTCCTTGAACGGCGGCACCATTCCAGCGTGATGGCTGGCGATCCCGGCCTCCATCTGCTCAAGAAAGGCGCCATAGCCGAGCACCTCAAGGTCGTCGTCCTCCAGCCCGCCGACGCGTGCCTCAACGATCGCCCGGATGCGGCTTCGCTCCAAAGGGCTCGTCAGCCGGCGGCCGCTGGCTCCAAGGCTGCGGGCCGCCTCGGTGCACTGATTGCGGCTGAAGATGAAGTAGATCGCCGGCAGCATTTCGGCGGTCGCCAGCCGATCAACGACGTCGAGTCGCGACGGGGTGTAGAGCTTGCGCCGTGGCCCGTGACGCCCTCCCCCACGACCGCCTCCACCACCGCCTCCGCCTCCGCGGCGAGCGGCTGCGGCATCGTTGTCCAGTCGTTGCGCATCGGAGTTCGGCCGACCGTCAACGAGCGTCGGCATCAGATGCAGTCGATCGTTGGTCGTATCGCCGACCATGTAGAGCTGTTCAAGCCGCACCGGGCGCGTGTGTTCGACAATCGCCTGCGTCGGGCCGCGCACCGTCGTGATCCAGTCGGCCAGCTCCTGAGCGTTCGACACCGTCGCCGACAGGCACACCAGCAACACCGAGGTCGGCAAGTGGATGATCACCTCTTCCCAGACGGGGCCGCGATAGGTGTCTTGGAGGAAGTGGACCTCGTCGAGCACCACAACGCCGAGCGCGTCGAGTGCATCCGATCGGGCGTAGATCATGTTGCGGAGTACCTCGGTGGTCATCACCACTACTGGTGCCTCACCGTTGATCGAGTTGTCGCCAGTCAGCAGCCCGACGCCGTCAGGTCCGTACAGCCCAACGAGTTCGGCATACTTTTGATTCGACAAAGCCTTGATCGGCGCGGTGTAGAACGCCCGTTTCCCGGCGGCGAGTGCCACGGCGATGCCGTACTCGGCGACCACGGTCTTGCCCGACCCGGTCGGTGCGGCGACCAGTACGGCATCGCCTGCGTCGAGGCAATCCATTGCCTGACGTTGAAATGCGTCGAGCTCGAATGCGTATCGCTGACCGAACCGGCGGCGCGTCTGACTATCGCCGGGCGCAGGCTCGCTGGTCGGACCGCTGCTCATCATCGCGTCCTTGATCTGCCGGTTCACCCGGCGGCGGCCACAGCCTCCCGGCGACGCGTGATGCGACGACCGATCAACGCGGCAACGAAGTAGGAAATCAACATCGGCCCCGAGAGGGCCGCAAGGCTGATCGGGTCACCCGACGGAGTGATCACCGCCGCCAGCAGAACAATGCCGACGATCGCATATCGCCACTGCTTCAACAGTGTGCGATACGACAACACCCCAGCGAGCTGTAGGAACACCAGCAAGACGGGGAACTCCAGGCCGATACCAAAGGCGATGATCATCAGCGCGACAAGGCGCACGTACTCGGCAACCCCAAGCAGCGGGGTGGTTCCGTCCCCGGCGAACTCGAACAGAAACTCCAACGCCTTTGGCAACGTCCAAAAGGCGATCGCCCCGCCGAGGAAGAAGAGAAACACGGCCGAGACGATG
Source organism: Actinomycetes bacterium (assembly GCA_031398525.1). GTDB lineage: Bacteria > Actinomycetota > Acidimicrobiia > Acidimicrobiales > Ilumatobacteraceae > JANMJD01. Next base: position 3,133 of record JANNNL010000615.1, read on the forward strand.
AACGGAATCGCATACCGCCGCTCCTTCGCATGCAGACCAGGCACGATGAACTTCCACAGCTGCCACAGAATGACCGGCAGTCCGAGGATGAACCCGCCGTAGCTGGCGAGCCGGATCCGCGTGCCGAACCCCTCGAGCGGCCCGAAGTAGTTCAGCGTGCCGTCACAGGAGAACTTGGCACCGTCGAGCGCGGGGTTGACCAGCTTCTCCGCCGCCCGCTTCGCATTGATGGCACAGATATCGATGAACGGCTGACGAATCAGCTCGAGAATCGGACTGTAGAAGGCGAGGGTGAAGACGAACCCGATAAGTACGGCCAGCGCGGCGCGGATGATCCGCATGCGCAGCTCGGCCAGATGCTCCGTGAGCGTCATCTGATCGTCGGGAGTCTGAAGCTTCTTCGGGCGCGTGTCCCGCTTCCACGGCCACCTCATGCGGTCGCGGCCCCCTCATCGGTCGGCGCGGCTACATCCCCGCCCGTCGCAACCACCGGATCTGCCGACACGCGAGGACCCGACGGCGGCGCGAACGGGTTCGGCGATGCCGGGGCCGAGGCGGGCGGCGCCGTTGGTTGCAGCCGAACCGACTCGAACGCCGGGGCGGGACGCGGCGCAGTC
>JANNNL010000653.1:0-3297 GCA_031398525.1 Actinomycetes bacterium
CGGCTGGGCTGACTCCTTCGTACTTGTAGTAGATCCGCGCCGGGGTGTCGAGGAGCTTCTCCAACCGATGGGCCCGGAACAGCGGGCTCGGTCGCCACAGCCGGTAAATGTCTTGAACCGGGCCGGGAATGTCGATGTAGCGCTCCTGGCTGACCTCTTGCATGATGATCGCCATCGGGAACAGCGGGGCGAAATCCTCGGGTCCGGCGGGTTGCAACGTGCCCGGATGCAACGCCGGCGGAGGCGGTTCGGGTAGATCAGGAACGATGTTGTACCACTGCGTCGGCATCTCGGATTCGTCGAGCAGGATCTTGGAACGGTCCATCGGTTCTCCCTTGGGTCATGGCCTTGGTGGTGGCAGCCGGCGATGTGGACGTCGCCATCTGCGCGTCGGGCGAAGTTAGCAACCCCACAGCTCACCCGGCGACGAGTGGCGGGATCTCCCAAGGATTGATCACTTTGAGGCCAACGTCGGCGAAATCCCTGACGTTGCGCGTGACGAGCGTCGCTTCGACTTCTCGGCAGATCGCAGCGATCATGGCGTCAAAAACGGTGATCGGCTTCCCGATGATCTCACGCTCAACCGTCAGATCCGCGTACTCGCGTGCACTATCTGGCGTAAACGCCAGGGTCCGTTCACCCACGAGTTCGAAGAAGTCATCTGCGGCCGCACGAAGCCGTGCTTGACGGTGTCCAGCAGGCATCCGTCCGATGCCGTAACGGATCTCAGCAACTGTGATTGAGGTCAAAAAGATCGATGCCGGGTCGAGCGCATCGATGTAGCTCGAAACTCGCCCATGCGGCTCAGGCTTCATCAACTCCGACACGATGTTCGTGTCGATCACCACGATCATGCGAACGGGTCGCGCACTGAATCGGTTCGTCGAGGAACTTCGAATCCGTCGAGGTCAACCTGGCCGAAGATCGCCTTCATCGATGACGCCAGCCCCACCATCGGGCGGTCCTGCATCAGTGCTCGGCCCAGAATTTGGCGAGCTTCTTCCTCCATCGAATGACCGCGCATCGCCGCGACCTGTCGCAGCCGGGCCTTCACCCCGACGTCGAGTCGCCGTATCGTCAATGAATCAGACATGCATGCAATGCTATCAGTGCCTACATTGTGGAGGGTGCCGATGTTGCCGCCGCGACCAGCGGGAGGAGCTGGTCGACGGTGGTAGCGACGGTGAAGCGGTCGCGTTCGATCAGCCACTTACGGTTGAGGACGTGGACGCGGTCGGCGGTGGAGAAGCGGTTGAGGAACACGACGACGGGGCGACCGACGAGCGCGTTGACGTTGAGTCGGACGTGATTGATCGTTCCGAGCCCGGCATCGGCGACAAGAACGACAATGTCGGGTTGCAGGGCACGGGCGAAGTCAAGATTGTCGCCGTCGTCGGCGAGCGGTGACCGGAGCCCGCCCGCACCCTCGACGATCCCCATCTGAACCGGCGTCGGCCACGCCAGTTCACCGACGAGATCGGCGACTCTGAACGAAGGACTCGCCAACTCGGCGGCTGCCATTGGCGGGGCCAGCGGGGTCGGATACCAGCGATGAGCTGGACAGACGTCCGTTTCTTCGCAGCCAGCGGCTGAGGCCAAAACGGCAGAGTCACGCGGCTCGGATGATGTCGGATCGAACGACTGGGCGGGCTTGCGAGCCGCGACCGTCAGCCCATCGGCGACCGCGGCGCGCAGCAGAGCGGCACCGACCCAAGTCTTGCCGACCTCGGTTCCGGTAGCAGTGATGAACACGAGCCGGGCGGGCCGCATCGCTCTCCCTTGTCTGGACTGGCAGCAAACTGCGAAGGTTGCAGTATGACCGCAACTCCCCCGCGTCACGACTGGACCCTGAACGAGATCTCGGCGATTCTCGATCAACCGTTCAACGATCTGCTCGCCGACGCCCACCGCGTCCACCGGGCCTCGTTCGACCCGAATGTGATCGAGGCCGCGATGCTGCTGTCGGTGAAGACGGGGGCGTGCCCCGAGGACTGCGCCAACTGCCCGCAGACGGCCGTCCACAACACCGGCCTGAAGCCCGAGCCGTTAATGTAGCTCGACGCGATCATGCAGGCGGCGAACAACGCCAAGGCCGCTGGAGCCACCCGGTTCTGCATGGGCGCGGCGTGGCGCTCCCCCAACGATCGCCAGGTCGGCGAGATGGCTACGGCCGTCTCCGCAGTCCGTGATTTGGGCATGGAAACCTGCGTCACGCTAGGCATGTTGACCGCGTCACAGGCGCAGACTCTCGGCGACGCCGGACTCGACTACTACAACCACAACCTCGACACCTCGCCCGAGTTCTACGGCACGATCATCACCACCCGCACCTATACCGACCGGCTGGAGACCCTGGCCGCGGTCCGCACCGCGGGAGTGAAAGTCTGCGCCGGCGGCATCGTCGGGATGGGTGAGAGCCGCCGGGTACGCGCCGGGCTGATTCACCAACTCGCCATCCTCGACCCCCATCCCGAGAGCGTGCCGATCAACCTGTTGATCCAGGTGCCGGGCACCCCGCTCGATGGCACCGCCGCCCTCGACGGGCTCGAACTCGTCCGAACCATCGCCACCTGTCGAATCACCATGCCCCGCTCGATCGTCCGTCTCTCGGCCGGACGGTCGATGATGAGCGACGAGCTACACGCCCTATGCCTGCACGCCGGTGCGTCCAGCATCTTCCTCGGCGACAAGCTGCTCACCGCCCCCAACGCCGGCGACGACCGCGACGCCGAGCTCTTCGGGCGCCTGGGTATCCGATTCTCCGATGCCCCCCTCTACCAACCGACCAATGCGTGAGGCGGGGTGGCACTCAATGCCGCCCAGGCTCACGCATTAGGATCTGACGGGTCGTCAGAAACGCATACAGGGGGTTCCCATGCTCGATGAGCTGATCACCGGAGGCATCGTCCTCGACGGGACCGGTGCTCCCGGTTTCCACGCTGACCTGGGCATTCGCGATGGCCGGATCGTCGCGGTCAGTGCACCCGGGGGCATCACTGAACCGGCTGGGCAGACCACGGATGCCACCGGTTGCTACGTCACCCCCGGCTTCGTCGATCCCCACACTCACTACGACGCCCAGCTGCTGTGGGACCCAACGGCCGACCCGTCATCGACCCACGGGGTGACCACTGTGATCGGCGGCAACTGCGGATTCGCTCTCGCCCCGCTGCGTCCTGGCGACGGAGACTACCTCCGCAAGATGATGGCCCGCGTCGAAGGTATGCCGCTCGCCGCCCTCGGCTTCTCGTTCACCACCTCATCATCGCATTCCGACGGCGATGGCCAACCGGTCGC
>JANNNL010000654.1:0-2361 GCA_031398525.1 Actinomycetes bacterium
CACTTCTGCCTCGGTGCCGCGCTGGCCCGGATGGAGGGCCGGGTGGCGATCGAGGAAGTGCTTAAACGACACCCGAACTTCGAAGTCGACCGCCCGAACTGCCGCCAAGTGCACACGTCAACCGTGCGTGGCTTCGCCGAGGTACCCGTCTACGTCGGCGGCTGAACTGGCGCAGCTGAACGGGCTCAGCTGCATGCGTCGCGGTTGTCGATGCGACACACCAGATCGTTCGCGTACAACCGGTCGACCAGCTTCATCGTCCAGTCTCCGTGCGGGCCGTCGTGGCTCATGGCGTAGGCGTTGGTGCGGTTCGGGTCACCGGCGACGGCGATCAGGAACTTGGCGGGCGACGACACGATCGGCACGAGGCGGTTCGGGTCGTCACTCTCGGCAAAATCCATCGGGACCAGGCCGTTTGCCGCCAAATCGACGAGGGTCCGACGGCCGGCCGTGAGATTCGACCATTCCCCGATCAGCTGCTCGAACTTGCGCGCCGGGATGCGGGCCTGGGCGAAGAGCGCGGCGCGTAGATCGTTCTTCGACCAACCGGCGCGCCCGAAGATGCGGGCAAGGATCGGCGACAAAACCAGCAACGGGCGGTACTGGGCCTGGCCCAGCCCGTAGACGTGGGTGAGATCCCACCCGCTCACCCGGGCCAGCCCATCGGCAAGGTACGGCACAATCTCGGCGGGCGTTGAGCCATAGACGCTGCCGATGATCAGCCCGCTGTTGACTCGCCCGATGGTCACGGCATCCGTGCCCGCGGCGGCCCCGAAATCCTGCGCCACCGACGGCCAGCCGATTTCGGTGAGCGCGGCCTCGTCCTCGGCGAGTACCACCCGCATGCTGTTGCCAAACGTGGCCTTGTCGTGCTCATCGGCAGTGAACCCGCAGACGTTGCGGAGGAACAATCGCACCCAGCGACCGACCGTGGTGTTCGGGGCTGCACCCTCGCGCAGTGCGCCCTGGCCGTGGTTGTAGCCAAGATCGGTGATCACCGGGCCGTTCAGAATCACCAGGGCGTCGGCCCCCGTGGTGTTCCCGGAGTGCTCCACCCCGTAGCCCGCATCGACGAAGACCTCGGCAATGGCAAGGAGAACCGGCAGATCTTCGGGTCGGCAGCCGGCCATCACGCCGTTGACCGCAACGCTCCACACCGTGATGTCGCGTCCCGATGGGCGAGCGGTGCCGAGCACTCTCCACGGGTCGTTTCCCGAGGGGGCGATGAACGCCTCGACACGGTTCCGGGTGGGCGGCACGATCGGCAGACCGTCGCTCCATCCGCGTTCGACGAAGGTGCGATGGATCTCATCGATCGACCCCGATGCGGCGATCTCCAGCGCGGCAGGCTCCGTCTCACCGGTGTCGTCGTCGATGATCGGGGTCGTCAAACCCGCGACCACCTGGCCAAACGTGTGATCGATGAGTGAGGTCAGCATCGCCTCGGTCGGCTGGGCATCGACGTGGCCGCGCAACACTGCCAACGGCAAACCGTCGAATCCGAGGCCGCGGGCAGTGGCCGTCGCCTGACGCTCGAAGCCTTCACACACCAAGGACACCGACGGCACTCCCGCGGCTTCCGCCGCAACTGCTGCCCGCAACACGGCGGGCGTACAGCTACCTCAACAGCCGTTGCCGACGACCACGGCGTCGATGCCGTGTTCATCGAGCGTGCCGGGGAGCGCCTCGACCAAGGCATGCTCGTGAGGTCCGTGGATGTTGCCGAACGTGTCATAGCCAACCACCGTCAGACCGGGGTACCGCTCGGTCAACGCCCGTTCGAGCACCGGGAAGATCTCGTCACCGCGGAATAAGTAGTCCCACACGAAGCCGATGCGCGTGCCGTCCAACGTGGTCAGCCGATCGGCCGCCCGACGCGACTGCACCCCCCGGGGCGACTTCGGCCAGACGACCTCATAACGCGGTTCCATCCCATGAGTATGGCCCTCTGAGTATCGCCGAGTCGACGATGCCTCAGGTCCCGACGCGGCGGGCCACGTCGTCGAGCTCGGCGGCCGCACGGGCGACCGCGTCAGCGACCCGACTCAGGGCGTCGGACGATGTCTCATCGGCGGCGACATCTTCGGGGGTGTGGAACGCACGACCGGCGCCGGTGATCGACAACAGGGGCGCGGCACCCCGCGACCACGCCTCGCCCTCGCCGATCCAAAACGTCAACCGGGCGGTGAGCGACAATCCGATGCCCGACAACGGCTTGCGCACCGGTCCCATCGAGCGATCGTCGCACGACGTCAGCGCGAGCCGGTTCGGGGCTAACCGTCGACCGAGCGGTCCCTCCTGCTCGGCGGTCAGCGACGCCCCGATGTGCACGATCGAGGAGATGCGCTCGGCAGCGCTGGG
>JANNNL010000657.1:0-20195 GCA_031398525.1 Actinomycetes bacterium
ACGAGCTCGCCCGGTTTGGCCTCTAACTCGACCTGAAGATTGAGGGAGCCGAGCCGGAGCCCGATGGTGGCCGCGAGCGTCACGTCAGCACGGTGGGTGCGTGACGGCCGGTGCGGGTGAACCACCGGTCACGCAACCCGACGAGGACGGCGAACGAGATGGTCATCAGTACCAGCGCAAGCACAATCGCCTCCTCCGGATTCGTCTCCAAGGCAAGATAAACGGCGAGCGGCATCGTCCTGGTCGTTCCCGGAAAGTTACCGGCAAAGGTGATCGTCGCGCCGAACTCCCCCAGGGCGCGCGCCCACGCCAGCACTGAACCGGCGACGAGCGCCGGGCGGATGCCTGGCAGGACGACGCGGCGGAACGTGTACCAGCGAGATGCGCCGAGCGTGCGCGAGGCGTCTTCAAACCGATCGTCGAGTTGTCTCAGTGCCGCCTCGACGGTGATCACGAGGAACGGCATCGCTACAAAGGTCTGGGCGACCACTACCCCAGCGGTCGTGAATGGGAGACGCAACCCGAACCAGCGATCGAGGTATTGGCCGACGAGGCCCCGCCGACCGAGGGCGAAAAACAACGCCACGCCACCGACCACCGGCGGCAGGACCATCGACATGGTGCACAGCGCGCGGACTATTCCCCGGCCGAGGAAATCGACTCGCGCGAGCAGCCAGGCCAGCGGGATACCGAAGATGATCGACAGCAGGGTCGCCCACAACGAGCAGATCATCGAGAGCCGTAGTGCGGTCAGCGCGTCGTCGTCCGAGAGGTAGCTCCAGGCATGCGACCAGGGCGCGCGCCAGAGCAATCCGACGAGCGGGAGGGCAAAGAAGGCCGTGGCCACGCCGGCAAGGGCCAGCACCGGGATGGGCAGGCGCGGTTGACCGCCTTGGTGCCGGCGCGTACTCATGGGGCGAGGAATCCGTACCTGGCCAGAATCGCCCGTCCGGCGGAACCGGCGACGAAGGCGACGAACGACTGCGCAGACGACGCGTTCGTCGCCGACTTGGTGACCACGATCGGGTAGTTGCTGATCACGTTCTGATCAGCGGGGATCTCAATCCCGGACGCCTTGTCGCCCGCCGCCGCAACATCGGTGACGTAGACAACGCCCGCATCGGCTTCGCCCGCTGTCACCTTGGCGACGACACCAGTGACCTTGTCTTCCAGGCTTTTGGGTGTCACGGTCACGTTGGCACTCCTCAGAATCGTGGCCGCACCCTTGCCGCAGGGCACCGTGTCGGCACAGAGCACGACAATGACGTCGGGATTTGCCAGGCCGGCAACGGAGGCAACACCCTTCGGGTCACCCTTCTCGACGATGATCTCAAAGGTGTTCTTGGCGACAATCACAGGAATGCCCGTGGCTTCGTCGGCGTCGATGAGCTTCTTCATGTTCGACTCATCAGCCGAGACGAAGACATCGGCGGGCGCGCCCTGGGTGATCTGGGTCACGAGGTCGCTCGACCCGGCAAAGTTGAAGGTCACACTTGCCCCCGGGTTTGCCGCTTCGAAGGCGTCGCCAATCTCGGTGAACGCCTTCGTCAACGACGACGCAGCAAACACGACCAGGTCGCCGGTGACCTGCGTGGTCTGGGCGACTGTCGTCGGTCCTTGCGCGGCGGCCGCCTCGATCACAGCTGTTGGAGCGACGGTCGCGGTGCTCGTGTGACTTGACCCGCACGATGCGGCGAGGAAGCCCATCAGGCCGAGTCCGGAGATGGCAAGCAGGGGTGCCCGAGTCATGCCTGGGAGAATAGTCTCTCCGTAACTAATGAGCTGCCATCGACGGGCCAAGGCGGCGGGGCAGGCGAGATGTTCGCAAGTTGTGCAACGGTGGCGTAGCGAAGATAGTCTGCTACGCATGCGTAGCGAAACTCCTTCGATGGTTTCCCCGGAGACCTTCGGCATCGACCCCAAGGCATACGAGAGGCGATGGTGGACGCTCTCGCTGATGTGTCTCTGCCTGGTGCTCGTCGTGGCCTCGGTCAGCTCCCTGAACACCGCCATTCCGACGCTGGCCGCCGAACTCCGTCCGACCGACACCCAGATTCTGTGGATCGTCGACGCATATGCGGTGGTGTTCGCCGGGCTACTGCTGTTCGCTGGAGCTTTGGGCGACCGGTTCGGGCGCAAAGGAGCCTTGCTCGCCGGGCTTGCCATCTTTGCCGTGGCATCGATCGCCTGCTCCCAATCGAGCGATCCCAATGTGCTCATCGCCTGTCGGGCGATTATGGGGGTTGGGGCCGCGCTGATCATGCCGGCCACATTGTCGATGTTGACCTCGGTCTTCCCGCCCGCCGAGCGGCCCAAGGCCATCGCAACGTGGGCCGGGTTCGCTGGTGCCGGCGGGGCGATCGGACCGATCACGAGCGGCCTGCTGCTCTCGCAATTCTGGTACGGCTCGGTGTTCATCGCCACCGTACCGATTGCCGTGGTTGCGTTCATTCTGATCCTGGTGCTCGCGCCAAACTCCAGCGAGGGGGCATCGACCCGCCTCGACCCGGTCGGTGCGATTCTGTCGATGGTCGGGTTCAGCTCCTTGCTCTTCGCGATCATCGAGGGTCCGGAAAAGGGATGGGGCTCGCTGGTTGTGCTCGGCGGATTCGTCGCCGCAGTCGCCGGTATCGGCGGGTTCATCGTCTGGGAGCGTCGGCGAGAGAACCCGATGCTCGACATGTCGTTGTTCGCCGATCGGCGGTTCTCGGTGAGTGCCGGCGGCATCGCCTTCACCTTCATGGCGATGTTCGCGCTGTTCTTCGTGATGTCGCAGTACTTGCAGTACGTACGGGGCTATAGCGCGCTGCGGGCCGGGGTCGCCGGATTGCCGTTCGCCGTCACAATGATCGTGGTCTCGCCGCGCGCCGCGACGGTCGCCCAACGATTCGGAGTGCGTCGCACCGTGGCCGGGGCCCTGTCGATGGTCAGCCTCGGCTTGGGCCTGTTCTCGTTGGTCGGACGGACGACGTCGTACGCCTACGTGGCGTTCTGTCTGGTGGTCATGGCCGCGGGTATGGCGTCGGGTATGCCGGCGATGACCTCCGGCATCATGTCGGCCGTGCCTCGTCACATGGCCGGCGTCGGCTCGGCGGTGAACGACACCAGCCGCGAGTTGGGTGGGGCCATCGGTATCGCCATCGTCGGCAGCATCGTCTCGGCGGTCTACCGCTCCGACGTGCGTCCGGCGTTGGCGACCTTGCCGCCGGAGGCCGCCGACCAGGTGCTCAAGAACGTCGGCCGGGCCAGTCGAGTGGCCGATCAGGTGGCCCAGACGTTCGGAATCGACGCGGCCAACGGCCTGACCAGCGCAGTACGCGACGCATTCGTCAAGGGCGCCCAAAGCGGACTGCGAGTGGTCGCGGTACTCGCCCTGATGACCGCGCTGGTCGTGGCCTGGCAGCACCCGGCTGGCGTCGATACGCCGTCCAACGCCGGGCACTGACCGTGGGACCGGCGACATCCACGGGCTCGTGTGCCGCGCCGCCGCGTACCGAAGACCCGCGAATCACCCGCAGTAAGGCGGCGGTGCTTGCTGCGACGCTCGAGATGTTGCGCGAGGTGGGACTTGGTGGACTGACCATCGAGGGCATCGCGGCCCGCAGTGGGGTCGCGAAGACCACCATCTACCGCCATTGGGCGGGGCGCGGAGAACTCGCCTTCCAGTCGATCGAGTCGATCATGGATACCCCCCGCCATGCGCGCACTGATTCGCTCCGCAACGACCTGTTGTCGGCACTGACGATGCTGGTCGACGCACTGAGGTCGGCTCCATGGGCCGAGGTGCTGCCGACGATGGTTGACGCTGCCGAGCGAGACGAACACGTGCTCCTGTTGGCGCGCGAGTTCGCGTCCCGGCGTCGCGTCAGCCTTGAGCAGCGGCTCGACGAGGCGGTTGCTCACCGCCAGCTCCCCGGTGACACCGACGTCGAACTGCTCGCCAGCGAATTGGTTGGACCGTTCTTCTATCGGCGGTTCATCTCACGCCAGCCGATCACGGCCGAGCATGTCGAACGCCATCTCGACGTCGTGCTGCGTGGTGTCGGAACTGGAGTTGCGTCGAGCCATTAGCCGCCCGGGCAGAGGGCCGTGATCAGCGCTGCGAGATGATGGGCTTGCATGGTGGCGAGCGCGGCGGTGGCGATGATGGCGAGCCAGAGCCCGCCGATCACGACTCGGGGGGGACGGGGCCGACGGGGTTTGTCCCCGTGGCGAGTGGCCGCTGATTCGTCGGCCCATCGTTCGATGATGAAATGCAGGCGGTTGCAGAGGTGACCGGTGCCGGGCAACAGGGCGCCGACGGTGCGGGCGACGAGCAGGTAGCGGTCGTGGCGGAAGCGGGCATGGGCCTGCTCGTGGGCTACCACGACGGCCCGTTCCTCGGTGTCGAGCAGGTCGAACATCGCCGTCGAGATGACGATGCGCCCGCCGCGCCCGGGGATCGCGACAGCGTAGGGGTCGGGGCCGTCGACAGTCTCGATCGCAGCGTGTTCATGACAGACGACTCGGCGATGCATGCGGAGCACTCGCATGCCCCGGGTCATGCCGACGCGGCGAGAAAACCGAGACTGAGCAGCCACAACGACCGAACGGCGGCCAGCGTGATGGTCACCAGTATGGCGACGGCCATGCGAGCGGCGAGGCGCGGCGGGAGCCGACGGTGGCCGCTCGTGATCACCACACCCAACAGGATGGCGACGGCCAGGGGACCGAATCGCGACAACATGGGCATCAGCTGTCGGGCTGTTCAAGCAGGGCGCGCAGGGCTGTGACGTCGCGTGACGACAACCCACCAACGAACCCGGCCAGCGCGGCACGTCGATCGCTGCTGGACGCCAGTACGTCACTAATCCGTCGGGCCGTCAACTGCGATTCGTTGACCACAGCCCGGAAGGCGAATCCCCGCCCGGATGGGGCGCGGGTGATCAGGCCCTTGGTCACGAGTCGAGCCAGGATCGTGGCGACGCTCGTGTAGGCCAAGTCGTCGCCAAACGAGCGCGCACGTCCGACGTGAGCAGCGCCGCGTCGGCGTCTCACAGAATGTTGAGCACCTCGTGTTCGAGGGTGCCGTCGGGTCGTTTGGACATGGCTCCCTCGGCGTGGCGTGACATCCGTCGAGCAGGATGCCGGGTGTGGATGGTTCGAATCCGATAATCTCCGACACAGTGTAGATGCAAGGGCCGTGCCCTGCGGTGCGCTTCCGACTCAATGACCCAACGCCCCGCCCGCCACCTTGCCCAACTGTTCGTCGTTCTTGTGGCGTCACTCGTCGGCATGGTTGCCGCGCCGCGCATGGCGGCCGCGCACAACAAGATCGAGTCGAGCATTCCCGGCGACGGGAGCTCGATCGAAGCAGCGCCGACCGAGATCACCTTGGTCTTCACCAAGTCGGTGCCGCTGGAAACGATCAGTGTGCAACTCGTCGAGTCGAGCGGGGCTCGCACCGATCTCGGTGACTTCCGGTACGGGGCAAACGGCGACAACGAGGTCATTGCGCCGCTGCCGCCGGTGGCTGGTGAGGTCTCGATTCGCTGGCGGCTCGTTGGTTCCGACGGACACGCCATCACCGGTCGGGTCGGATTCAACGTCACGGCCTCTTCCCTGGTGCCGCCAGCCGACCCGGCCGTCACGGTGGCCCCCGCCGTTACGGTGGTCCCGGTGGTGACGGCGTCGGTGCCTGTGGTGGTACCCGACAACGTCGCGGCCGGCGAGACAACGGTCGCTGCAGCCCCAGCCGCGGCCTCGCCCCGCACGACGTTGGTCGACCCAGCGCTAGTCGCGTCGAGTCCCGCCCCCGAGAGCATCGAGGCCGACGGATCCACCCCGAGCGCGGTGCGGTGGTTGCTGAGGTTGATCGCCTATCTGGCGATTGCATTGATGGTCGGGGTCGGCGTGATGGCGACCTTCGTGTGGCCGGCGATCTGGGATCAGGCCGGCGTTCGACGATTGGTCGGTTGGTCGATCGGGGCGTCAGCCTTTGCCGCGATCGGTCAGTTGCTGGTCATCGCCGGTGACATCGTCGGTCGATCCCCGCTCGCCGCAACGGGCAGTCTCAGCGGCGCGCTGCACACCGATGCGGGGACCGCTCTGCTCGTGCGTCTGGTGCTCATCGCCGTGCTCGCCGCAGTGATTTTCGCGGCTCCCACCCTGGACGACGAGCACCGTTGGATCGTCGGCGTAGCCATCAGCGTGTTGATGCTGGTGACCTGGGCGTATGCCGGCCACTCGGCCTCTCAGCGCTGGTCGCTGATCGGCATCCCGCTCGACGTTGGGCACCACGGGGCGGCGGCAATCTGGCTGGGAGCGCTCGGGGTGATGGCGTTTGTCGTTGCCCGCACCTGCGAGGGCGACACGCTGGTCGCCGTCGTCGGGCGATTCGCCTGGCTCGCCGGTCGTCTCGTCATGGTGATCGTCGTCACCGGGGTATTGCAGGCGTGGCGGCTCGTCGGCGGGATCTCGGGCCTGTTCGATGGTGCGCACGGCAAATTGTTGGTGCTCAAGCTGGTGATCGTCGGCCTGATGTTGAAAGTGGCCGACGTCAACCGCAAGCGGGTGACCCGTCGCTTCGCCTCGGGAGTCGTGGGCCCCAAGACGGTCGAAACACTGCGGCGGGCGATGTTCACCGAGCTTGCCGTTGGTGCGCTGGTCATCGGGGTCACGGCGGCGATGGTGGTGTCGTCACCTGCGTCGGCTGCCGATGATGCGGCGTCGTCGGCACCCGAGCCGTCCGCGTCGAGTCTTTTGGTCATCGTCACGCAACCATCGACGATTGCCACCCCGCCCACGACGATTCCATGCACGATCTCGGCGACCTTGCGGCTGGGAGACTCGGGTGAACCGGTGCGCTGCCTGCAGGCGGCGCTGCTCACCAACGGCTTCGCCACTGCTGCGCCGACCGGGACGTTCGACGATGCGACCGATGTGGCGGTTCGGGCCGCTCAAACCGCCCGGGGCCTGGCGGTCGACGGAGTCGTTGGGCCCAAGACCGGTGCGTCACTGGGAATCTGGGCTGACGCGTAGACCACGCGCGCCGAACCGGCCTTGGCCGGTCAAGTCATCGCCGCTCAGGAGGCCGAAATCGCCGAACTGGGCAAACTCGCCAGCTGAATCAACGCCGTCGGCTCGCGACGAGTCGACGACCGGTGGCGCTACCGTTGTCCGGATGGAGATTCGCCGGGTCGTCACGGGTCATGATGCGACAGGTCGCTCGGTGTTCGTTGCCGATCGACCGGTTTCGGGGTTTCGTCCGGCGCTGACATCGGGATCGGAGTTCCACATGATGTGGGGTGCAGACGGGCCGGCCACATATCCCGGCGACGGCTCCGAACCACCGACCACCTCGTACTTTCCGGCCCCCGGCGGCTACCGATTCGGGTTCGTCACCCTTCCGCCGCAGGGTCACATCAACCAGCCGCCACTCGACATCGCCGAGGCGTTGGCCGAGTTCGAAGATGCCCTGCCGGGCATGCTCGGGCACATGGAACCCGACGACCCGGGTATGCACACGACCGACACCACCGACTTCGAAGTGATCATCTCGGGCGAGATCATCCTCGAACTCGACGATGGGGCCGAGGTGCTGCTGAAGCCCGGTGACACCGTGGTCCAGAACGGTACGCGTCACCGCTGGCGCAACCCCGGCGACGTGCCGGCAACATTTGCCGTGTTCATTGTGGGAGCGAATCGGGCGTAGGCCCGGCTACATGGGAGAGCTTCAACTCGGCTGGACCGGGGCAGAAATCGTTGCCTGGGCATGGGACGGGCGGCCCACTCGTCGCCACGCGCCAGCGGCTCCGCTCTATGGCCTGATGGTCAACGAGTGGGGATGGCTGCCGCCCGGCTCATGGGGCACCCGACTGCTCGTCGACGCGCCCAGCGGAGCATTCGACGCCGCCGCGGTGGTAGTTCCGGCGTTGGCGGTGACCGAGTCGGTGGCCGAACCGCGCCGGCGCGAGCTGCTCACCCCGAGTTCGATCTGGGTGCGCAACATGATCGCGCTGGCCCGTCACTCGGTTGCTCGTGGGCATGTTCGCCCCGAGGTGGTCTCGTCTCCCACAGGCTCTCAACATGCCCGGTGGATGCCGGTCTTCACTCCGGCGCTGGACGCCGCGTTGGCCGCCCGGGCCACCCGGCGCCCGCCGATCGTGGCTGCCGTGCGACGCACCGATCTTTTGACCCGCGTCGCGGTGCCGTCGAGTGATCCGCTGGCGTTCACCGAGGCGTTCCACGGCTGGTTGGTTGATTTAGTTGCCCGCCAGGCTCTGCGGATGCAACATTGGAACCCGGATTTGACTGGTTTGCGTTCGGCCGAAGCGACAGCGTTGCGATCGATCGGCAAGGCGTTGTCGCAGATGTCCGACGAGATCACCCCGCCGCGCACCGAGTCGGTCGCCGCCGGGATGCGGGTCGTCGCCCGCGGCTTCGAGCGGCTACGAGCGGGGGCGACCGGCGAACCGCTCGTCAGCGTTCGCCTCCGGCTGGCCCTCCCCGTCGCCCGCACCATCGACGATCTAATGGCGGATCTGGCCTGCGACGATCTGGTGTCAGATGATCTGGTGTCCGATGATCTGGTGTCCGACAATCTGGGGAGTCCGGTGGCGCTCCACGCGCTATTCGACGCCAATGTGGCGGCCGACGGCGCGGTGTTCGACCCCGACGATCCCAACGCAGCCGTGTGGCCGTTGTCGATCGAGCTGGCCGATCGCGACGATCCGAGCCGGTGGTGCACCGCCCAAGACGTGTGGGACCAAACCCCGCTCGCCTTGGATCTTGCTGGTCAACCTCAGTTTTTCGGAGTGCTTGCCGACGCCATCTTCGGGGCGCGGTCGCGGCTACTGGCGATTCCCTCGCTGCGCGAGGTCTCTGCCGCGTTCCGTACCGCCGAGCCGGCCGGCATCCGGTTGGACATCGAGGGGGCCGCGGCGCTGCTCGAAGCCGTCGAGGAACTTGAGGCGGCGAATATTCCGCTGCTCGCCCCCGGTCAACTCGCCGCGACCAAGGCGTCGGTGCGCGGTTCGGCCACGCCGGTCGCCGAATCCGATGGACGTCTGGGCCGCAACGCCCTGGTCGATTGGGCGGTTGTCGTCGATGGCACCGAGGTCGACGAGGCCACGTTGGAACGCGCCGCAACCATCGGGGCATCGCTGATTCAGGCCGACGGCCGCTGGGTGCGGATCGACCGCGCCGCCGCCCGCCGGGCTCTCGCCTCGATGCGCGACCACCGCGCCAAGCACTCCTCGGTCGACGCCGCCGCGTTGTTGAAACTGGCCGCCGAGTTGGCTCAGGAGAGCGCCAGCGACGGGGCGACCGCCCAGGAAGGTCCGTTGCGGGCGGTCGGCTGGCTCGACGACCTGCTCGCCGGGCTTCCCGACGACCGCCTCGCCGAGGGCGACGTGCCGCCGTCGTTCCACGGGGAGCTGCGCCACTATCAACGCCGCGGGCTTGGCTGGCTGCAGTTCCTCGAACGGCTCGGCATGGGCGGCTGCCTCGCCGATGACATGGGGCTCGGCAAGACCCCAACGACCCTCGCCCATCTGGCCGGGCGCCCGGGGCCACACCTGGTGCTCTGCCCGCTCAGCGTTGTGCGCAACTGGCAGAACGAAGCGGCCCGCTTCGCGCCGTTCTCCCGGGTGCACGTGCACCACGGCACCGACCGCCGCAAGGGTGAGGCACTCGCCGCCCGTATTGCCGAGGTTGACATCGTCATCACCACCTATGGCCTGGCGGTTCGCGACATTCCCGACCTGATCACCACCCGCTGGGCGACCGTGGTGCTCGACGAGGCCCAGGCGGTGAAGAACGCCCATACCCACTCGGCGCGCATGGTCCGCAAGCTCAACGCCGTGCAGAAACTCGCCCTCACGGGCACTCCCGTCGAGAACCGTTTGGGGGAGTTGTGGGCGATCCTCGACGTCGTCAACCCAGGCCTGCTCGGCAGCGAGCGTCAGTTCCACGAGCGCTGGACCCTGCCGATCGAACGACACGGCGACGAAGAAGTCGCCGCCGCGCTGCGCCGGTTGACCGGACCGTTCGTGTTGCGGCGCACCAAAGCCGATCGTTCGCTGGTACCCGATCTGCCCGACAAGGTCGAGCAACTCGCCTGGGCGTCGCTCACCCGCGAGCAGGCCACGATGTATCAGGCGGTCGTCGATCGGCTGTTGCAGGACGCGGAAGCGACTGGGGGGATGAAGCGGCGCGGCCTGGTGCTCGCCGCCCTCACTCGGCTGAAGCAGATCTGTAACCATCCCGCCCAGGCGACCAGCGACGGCTCGAAGCTCGCCGGGCGGTCGGGCAAGCTGACCCGGTTCGACGAGTTGCTCACCGATCTGCTCGATGCCGAGGAGCGAGCGCTGGTGTTCACCCAGTACCGCGAGATGGGCGAACTGCTCCAGCGCCACATCTCCGACCGGTTCGAGTTGGCCGTGCCGTTCCTCCACGGCGGGGTCACCAAGGCACGGCGCGACAAGATGGTCGACCAGTTCCAGGCCGGAGATGGCGCGCCGATTCTGCTGGTCTCGTTGAAGGCCGGTGGGACGGGGCTCAACCTGACGAGCGCGTCGCGGGTGATCCACTACGACCGCTGGTGGAACCCGGCCGTGGAAGATCAGGCGACCGACCGGGCGTGGCGCATCGGGCAGAAGAACGCGGTGTTCGTCCACAAGATGGTCTGCCAAGGCACCATCGAGGAGCGAATTTCGGAGCTGATCGACGACAAGCGTCGCCTGGCCGGCATGGTGATTGGTGCCGGCGCGGGTGAGGCCTGGCTGTCGGAGTTGTCGACCTCCGACCTGCGTGACCTGGTCGTTCTCGGCCACGACGCGGTGGACCGATGACGAGCGCAGCGAGTGCCGACCGACCGAGCGCCAGCGAATCGGGTGGCGATGGGGTCCGGGGGCGCAGCCCCCGTGCAGCAGAGGTCTGCCGTGGCTGAGGGCGCGCTGTTGAAGGCGATGTTGTCGGCGGCGATGGCGGCGCGCTCCGACCCGGGTCGGTTCGGGCGCGGCAAGTCGTACATTCGCGACGGCTCGGTCACCTCGTTGGAGGTCGGCGTTGGCGTGCTCTCGGGCAACGTTGCCGGGTCGCGGCGCGTGCCCTACGAGGTCGAGGTGCGCGTGCCAACGCTCGGCCAGCGGGCGTTCGAGATGTTGGAAGACGGCACGAAAGGCTTGAAAGACCTGGTCCCCGGGGCACGCGAGATCCGCTGCACGTGTACCTGCCCTGACGACGTGACCACCTGCAAACATGCGGTCGCAGTGGTGTTGGCCTTCGCCGAACAATTGACCGTGCGGCCAGAACTGCTCGTCGACTGGCGTGGCGGCGACACCGACACCACGATTCCCGATGAACCCGAGGAACGCTCACGGTTCGATGCCCCGATTCGAGCGACGCGCTCGGTCGACGCCCATCGCCGGGCGTTGGAAGAAGCCCGCCGCGCTCGTCGGCCCGAACCTCCGCCACCGCCACCGCTCGACCCCGACGTCGCCGCCTTCCTCGGCCACGTTGCCGATGCGGCCCCGCTTCCGGATCTCCCGGTGTTGCACGACCTGCCGATCGTCGACGTGCACTTCGGCGAGGTCGACGTCAGCGAGATCCTTGAAGACGCGTTGGTCACGCTGCGTACGACCCTGCCGACCTGACACCACCGTCGTACGCTGCGGGAATGCTGGAAGTGCCCACCCCCGCTCCACTGTCGTTTCGGCCGTTCGATGCCGACAACCATTACTACGAGGCGATCGATGCCTTCACCCGCCACATTCCCAAGGCAATGGTCCGGCGGTGCATGCAGTGGGCCGAGTTGAATGGCAAGCAGCGGTTGCTCGTCGGCGGCAAGGTCAATAGTTTCATCCCCAACCCGACGTTCGACCCGGTGTCGAAGCCGGGCCAGCTCGATGCGTACTTTCGTGGCAAGGTGTCGGGCAGCGACATCAAGGTGATGTTCGGCGAGCTCGACCCGTTGCCCGCCGAGTACCGCGACCGTGACGCCCGCATTGCCTTGATGGACCGCCAGAACCTCGACGGAGCGTTCTTCTTCCCGACCCTCGGCGTCGGCATGGAGGAGTCGTTGCGCGACGACGTTCCCGCTGCCCTGGCTGCGTTCACGGCGTTCAACCGGTGGATGGACGACGACTGGGGCTTCGCCTACCAGGACCGCATTTTCGCCGCGCCGTACATCACGCTTTCCGATCCAAACTGGGCGATCGCCGAGCTGGAATGGACCCTTGAGCGGGGCGTTCGTGTCGTCGTGATGCGGTCCGCTCCGGTCTGCTTAGGCGGTGCGCGGACCCGTTCACCGGGGGATCCGATCAACGATCCGTTCTGGGCGCGCTGCGCCGAGGCCGGCGTCGTGGTGGCGATCCACTCGGGCGATTCGGGGTATGGCCGCTACATCGACGACTGGGAACCGCAGGGTGACATGCAGGCATTCGCCTTCTCGCCGCTGCGCGGGATGACCAGTGACCGGGCCCCGTTCGACATGTTCAGCGTGCTCACCTGCCACGGCGTGTTCACCCGTCATCCCAAGCTGCGGATGGCCTCGATCGAGGCCGGCAGCGACTGGGTGCCCGGGTTGTTCAAGAAGCTGAAGAAGGTCTACGCCCAGAACCCGAGCGGCTTCCAGGGCGACCCGATCGCCCAACTCCGCAACGCGCTGTGGGTCGCCCCGTTCTACGAAGATGACATCCACGGCCTGGTCGACATCATCGGCGTCGACCACGTCCTGTTCGGCTCCGACTTCCCTCACGCCGAAGGCCTCGCCGACCCCGCCAGCTTCGTCCACGACCTCGCCGGCTTCACCTCCGTCGAGATCCAGTCGGTGATGCGCGACAACGCCCGAACCTTGATCGGGCTCTGAGAACCGCGGGGCACCGCCTGGTCTGGCGCGCTCTTCACCCAACTTTCACCGAAGTGAACCCTGGAGCAAACCGTGCCGGGGCAGGCTGGGAGGATGAAGCACTCCTCTCGTTCTTTCATTGTCGGTGGCCTTGTTGTCGCGACGCTCACTGCGTGCGGTTCCAGCGCGAAGTCCGCCACGACGGCTGCACCGGCGGCCACCGATCCGGCGATTGCCACGACGGTCGATGCCGTCGCCGCTTCGGGCCCGGCGTCGACGGTTGACGCAGTAGTTACTGTCACCGAGGCGCCGGCCGTGACCGAGGCGGCCCCTGTGGCGACCGAAGCTGCGGCGCCGGAGGGGGGCAAGGTGTCGGCGAATGACGCGAGCACCGAGGAGATCGCCGCGGCGTTGGAGGCGGCCGGGGTGACGAATGCGACGCGATGGGCGCGCGAGATTGCCGAGTATCGGCCATATCCCGCCGATGACCCCAGGTTCGCCAAGTTGCGCGACGAACTGGCCAAGTACAACCCGGCGGACGGCGTGGTCGATCTGATCGTCGCCACGCTGGTTCCGTGACCACCCGCTCGGACGTGGGCGCCGATCGCGTCCGGCGGGCGCTTGTTGCGTTGGCTGGACTTGTGGCGGTCGGCACGGCGATCGAACTGGCCACACTGCGGCATTGGAAGTCGTTCGACCAGGTCATCCCATGGATCGTGGTCGGGGCCTGTGGCTTCGGCATCGCCGCGCTGTTGGCCAAGCCGACGCGATTCCTCGTGCTCGCGGCGAAGCGGACGAGCCTGCTGACGCTCGCGGCCGCCGCATTCGGCATGTTCGAGCACATCAAGGGCAACTACGAGTCAGCACCGCTCGACCGCGTGTACGGCGAGAAGTGGGACTCGATGAGCATGATCTCCCGGCTGTGGCACGCGGTGGATGGCTCGGTCGGCCCGTCACCGTTGCTCGCCCCCGGTGCCCTCGGGCTGATCGGTCTGCTCGTCTATCTCTCGACCGTCGATCACCCGATGCTTGATCGCACAATGCTTGACTACCCAGCGGTCGGCATCGGGGCTGGGGGCCCGTAGCGGGCGACCAACTCGGCGCCGATGCGGGCGAGGTAGTTGCGGATCTCGGCGGGTTCGAGTACTTCGATGCCGGTGCCGAAGCCAGCGAACTCGGCGGCCATCCGCCACGGGTGGGGGCCGCGGACTTCCACCTCGACGCGCCCGTCGGGGTGGGCGTGGGCGATACGCGCGCGGATGCCGAGCATTCCGCGGACCATCGGCATGTAGTCAGGTTGCACGAGCGTTCGGGCGCGCACCGGGTTGCGGAGCTCCTCGACTCGGTCTGCGACGGCTTGCCACGCG
Source organism: Actinomycetes bacterium (assembly GCA_031398525.1). Taxonomy (GTDB): domain Bacteria; phylum Actinomycetota; class Acidimicrobiia; order Acidimicrobiales; family Ilumatobacteraceae; genus JANMJD01. The sequence goes on from JANNNL010000657.1 coordinate 14,197, forward strand.
TCGTTGAGATCGAAACCCTCGGGCCGCCGGACGATGACCCCTGTCGGCTCGATCGACGTGATTCGGTCGACGCGAAAGGTGCGCTGACCAGCCTCGGTGTTGGCGATCAGATACCACGACGGGCCTTTCGCGGCCAGGCCGAGCGGCTCGACAACACGCGACGTTGACTGGCGATCGCGGGCGATGTAGCCGATCCGCAGCTGTTGGCCACCGATCACTGCCTGCTGCACCGCATCCAGATGCATCGGAGTCGGCTTGCTACCCGTCATCCCGCTCCAGCTGTTCGGGTCGATGACGACGGCCTGCGCCGCAGTCTCGGCATCGGCGCGCCATGGCTCGGGCAACGCCCTGACGAGCTTGCGGAGTGCGGCGCGTAACTCCGGCGTGGTTGCCGACGATGCCCCGGCGACCATGAATAGCGCACGGACTTCGGGGGAGCTCAGTCCGCTGAGGTCGGTCTTGCCGCCGCCGGCGAGCCGCCAACCACCGTGGCGGCCCTGTATCGAATAGACCGGCAAGCCGGCCATGCCAAGGGCGTCGAGGTCGCGTCGGGCGGTCCGTTCCGAGACTTCCAACTCAGCGGCGACCTCGGTCGCGGTGACCTGTTGGCGTTGTTGGAGCATCAACAGGATGGCCACCAGACGATCAGCACGCATGAACCAAGAATCTACGAGAAACCGGACACACCGTGTCCGGTTTGGGTCGTCAAGGTAGTGATATGACCAACAACCCAGCCCCGTTGTCCGACGACGATCCCCGCACCATCTTCGCCCACTCGGTGATGACCGGCGGTGTGACGATCGCCAACGTTCGCATCGACCAACTCGCCAACCCCACCCCCTGCGACGACTTCGACACCCGGGGGCTGCTCGGTCACCTGGTCTCGGTGCTCCACCGGGTCGCCGCTATCGGCCGCCAGGAAGATCCGTTCTCGGTGCCCGACATCGCCGGCGGCGTAGCCGACGACGGATGGCACGCGGCCTGGCTCGTCGCGGCCCACGCCGTGCAGGCGGCGTGGACCGACGACGCCACCCTCGATCGGATGGTCCACCTGCCGTGGGCGTCGATGCCGGGCGGACCGACGTTGGCGATGTACACCAGCGAGGTCACGGTCCACACCTGGGATCTCGCTCAGGCCACTGGGCAGCAGCCGGAATGGAACGACATCGCCGTGGCGGTGTCGATGGAGGCAATGCGCCAGGGGTTGCCCGATGCCGACCGGGCCGCGTCGTTTGAGGAGGCTCGCAAGAACATGCCGCCGGAGATGGCCGATTTTCCGCCGCCATTCGCCAATGCCGTCGCCATCACACCCGACGCGTCGGGGATCGACCAGCTGGTGGCCTGGACAGGTCGGACGCCATTCTGACGCAGCGGAGCAGCCACCCTCAACGGTCAAGGATGTACCTGCGAGGTGAGAGCGGCCATGAGCATTTAATGGACTGAATGGTTTCTTTGTAAACACCCAAACCTTCGTACAGACCCCAGCGTGTCTTCTCTTGTCAGGTCGGCAACGACAAATTGACAGCCATCCATTCGGTGGTGGGAAAAGTGGCGCCGGTCGAGTACGAGTCGACCTTGAGCGCCCGCCACGGCCCGGTTCCTCGGCGGAGGAACCGGGCCGTTTCGCATTTCCACCCAGCCCACGACGGCCCGGTGGGTTCGGGCCTCAGGCGTCGTAGAGCCGGGCTCGGCCGAGGCGTTCGAGGCAGACTTCGGCGCTCCACGGCAGCATCGTCGAGCCGAGTCGGGCATCGCGATACATCCGTTCCAGCGGCAGCGACTTGAGCATCGACTGGCCGCCGCACACTCGGATCGCCATGCTTGCGACCTCGGCTGCGTGTTCCATGACGGTCGCGGACGCGGCGAACGCGGTAACCAGCTGGGCTTCGGTCGGGTCGACGGTCGCCTCGTCGACCGCCCGGTACAGCAGGGCTCGCGCCTGTTCGTGACGGATCTGCATCTGCGCCCAACCATGCTGCTTGATCGGATGGTCGCGGCGGGCTCCGGTGCCTTGACCAGGGAGTTCCCCGCGCAGATAGGCCGCGGTGATATCGAGAATCCCGCCGGTCAACCCGAGGTAGGTGGGGCACAGTGAGAGAAACAACCACGGGTATCGATTGGCGGCTTGGTTGTAGGCACCCGGTGGCATCCACTCGTTGGCCTCGGGCACGAAGGCTTCGTCCATCACCAAGGTGCGCGACACCGTGCCGCGCATGCCGAGCGGGTCCCAGTCGCCGACGATCGTGACACCGCCAGCATCGGCGGGTACGCCGAGCAGGCGGATGTGGTCTTCGCCCGGTACTTGACACGTGACGTTGTAGTAGTCGGCCGTGCCCGACAGCGACGCGAAAATCTTGCGTCCCGAGACGAGCCAGCCCCCGTTGGTCGGGACGGCCCGAGTCGCGACGCCCGACGTCGCCCCGGGGGAAACTCCTTCGGAAAACGGCTGGCTGTGGATTCGCCCCTCGTCGATGACCCCGCGGAACATCGCGGCGCGAACCTCGTCGTGGTGGGCCTGCTCGTCGGGGGTGAACGTAAGCAGATCGGCGACCGGCCCGCACCACAGCATCGTCGCGTTGTGCATGTTGAACGTGAGCCCGGTCGCCCCGCAGTGCCGACCGATCTCCTCGCTGACCCGCACATAGTCGGCGAACGACGCCCCGCTGCCGCCGTGTTCCACTGGCACGCAGACCGCGAGCAGGCCGTTGGCGCGGAAATCGGCGAAGTTCTCGTGGGGAAAGCTGGCCTGTCGGTCATAGACAACCGCCCGCCCCTCCATCACCGCACCCATCGCCCGCACCCGGTCGACGAGTTCCTGGCGGGTCGGTCGGGTCGAGGTCGGGCCGGTCAAGCGCTCGGTGGTCACACTGCGATGCTTCCAGACCCCCGTCCTGCTCCCCACTATTGGGTTTTCGCGTCAGGGTGACCGCAAAAGCGAAGACTGGGGAGCGGTTGAGCGGCGAAGACGTCGCGATGGCCGCGTCGCCAGCGTTCGTCGAAGCAGCGCGGCCACATCCCCGGGCTGCTCGACCACCTGCCACCACGTCGTGCGGATCACGAGCCAACCTGCCGCAGCGAGGGTGGCATCCCGCCACCGGTCGCTCTCGAACGCCGATCGAGACGAGTGGTACTCATACCCATCGGTCTCGACAATGACGCGACGAGCGGCATGGGCAAAGTCGACCTCGAATCCCTCGATGACCGGGTGAAATACGAATCCGGTGATCGCCGCGTCTTGGAGCACCGCCCCATGAGGACTTCAAGTTCGCTATCGGGCTCGTCGATCCCGCACGGCCAGTCAGCCAGCGCGGCGCGCAGTGGACCAAGCCCGAGTCGCCCGCGTACCGACAGTCGTTCGAGCGCGGCCGCCGCCGCCGACGGACTCACCAGGCGCGACACGGCGGCGGCCGTCAGCGCCGCATCTACCCAGCCGGGCTCGACCGCACCGAGGTCGGCGAGGGTCCGCAGCGGATTGGTACAGCGGATTCCCGCCCTGATGCTGATCTCGCCGACGTCAAGCGCACGTGGACGGTGAATCTCGGTGGCGGGCCGGGGGCGCGGTCGGTGAGCGCGAGGAACGATGAGGTCGGCGACTGACGGTTCGGGGATCAGCCCCCACAGGAAAGCGGCGGACCGGTGTGAGGCGATGGCACCGCATCCGACATCGGCGACGGCCTGGCGAATTCGATCGATCGGCATGGGAGCTATGTGTGCGGCGAACTCGGCCGAACGGCAGCGCTCTGCTCCCCAGTATCGGGTTTTCGCGTCGGGGTGACCGCAAAAGCGAATACTGGGGAGCAGGCCCTCCTCGGTGGCGGGCTACCGTGCGGATGATGACGTCGCCCGTGTCGCCTGTGGAGAGGACCGGTCGCCGGCTGGCGTGGCGCGAGGCAGGCGTCGGAGAAACGCCGGTCGTGTTCCTCCACGGCCTCGGCGGGAGCCGTCTCGCCTGGGAGCCGCAGTTGGCGGCGTTGGCGCCGCGATACCGCGCCGTCGCCTGGGACATGCCCGGGTATGGCCGGTCGGCTGCTTCAACGGGGCCGTTGACGTTCGCGTCGTTGGTCGACGCGGTGATCGAGTTGGCCGACGAGCTTTGCACCGACCGCATCCACCTCGTCGGGCTGTCGCTCGGCGGGATGATTGCGCAATACGCCGCGGCTGCACATCCCGATCGCCTGGCGTCGTTGATGTTGTTGTCGACGAGCCCCAAGTTCGGCCTCGACGGCACCCTTCCGGCGGATTGGCGCGCTGCCCGGCTGGCTCCGCTCGACGCCGGGCAGGAGCCGATCGACTTCGCCGACCGGGTGCTCGGGGCGATCTCGGGGCCGAACATCTCCGTCGAGGCGCTCGCTCATCAGCGCACGGCGATGGCCGAGGTGACCGGCGCCGCCATGCGCCGTGCGATCGACTGCATCGTCACCCACGACAGCTGCGCCGTGCTCGCCACGATCACCGTGCCGACCCTGTGCCTCGTCGGTCAAATCGATGATGAGACCCCTCCGGCATACTCCCGGTACATCGCCGACCGCATTCCAGGGGCTCGGTTGGAAGTGATTCCCGGGGCCGGCCATCTGCTCAGTGCCGAGGCTCCCGACGTGGTGAACCACCTGCTCATCGAACATATTGAGGCCTGCGTATGACGACCGAGTGGCGCTACCTCTCCGCCTTCACCGCTCACTTCCAACGGTGTCGGCTGCACGCCGGCGAAGTCGTGGCGGTCCTCAGCGAGACCCAGAGTCGCGCCTCGCTCGTGGAGACCTCCCGCCTCGCCGCGCAGTCGTTGGGGGCGCGGGTGTTCGACGTGGTCGTGCCGACCCCGGCCAGCGCTCACCCAGTCCCGATCCGCTCAACCGGAGCGTCGCAGGCGTTGGCTCACAACCCAGCCGTGATCGCCGCGCTCACTGCCGCCGACCTGGTGATCGACTGCACCGTGGAGGGATTGCTGCACGCCCCCGAACTCGGCCAGATCCTCGGCGGCGGTGCCCGGGTACTGATGGTTTCCAACGAGCACCCCGACACGTTCGACCGACTCGTGTGGGACGACGACATGCCTCGTCGAGTCGCCGCCGGCCATGCTCGCCTGCAGGCCGCGGCCGTGATGCGGGTGACCAGCGCGTCGGGCACCGACTTGACCGTTCAACTGGCCGGCGCCCTTACCGCCGGGTCGACCGGACTGACCGACGGTCCCGGGTCGATCGCCCACTGGCCCGGGGGGCTGGTGCTCGCCTTCCCCGCAGCCAACACCGTCAATGGTCGGGTCGTGCTCGCGGTCGGTGATCTGAACCTGGCGTTCAATCGGTACATGGAGTCCGAGGTGGTGCTGACGATCGTCGACGACCACATCGTCGACATCGGCGGAGACGGTCTCGACGCGCAGCTCTTCGCTTCGTACCTCGCCGCGTTTGGTGACCGCGAGAGCTATGCGACGAGTCACGTCGGATGGGGGATGAATCCTGCCGCCCGCTGGGACGTGTTCGAGCTCTACGACAAGCGCGAAATGTGGGGCACGGAGGCCCGGGCGTTCGCCGGCAACTTCCTCTACTCCTGCGGGGCGAATGAGACCGCTGGACGGTTCACCGCCGGCCACTTCGACCTGCCGATGCGCAACTGCACTGTCGCCATCGACGGCGTTCCCGTGGTGGTCGACGGCGTGCTGATCGCGGAGCTCCGAGGCTGACCTTCGGACGTCGACCGTGGGGCGTTTTGACCCAGGGCGCGCCGCTGGGAATGCCGAGGCGGATGGGTCTGTTACATGACGTGGCGATCGGACCGAACCGGCGCCGTGAAGGAGTACGTCGCCATGGGCGCATCGACCACCGACCTGACGATCGACACATTCGACTCGACGATTGCCGACAACGGCATCGTGATGCTCGACTTCTGGGCCAGCTGGTGCGGCCCGTGTCGCAGCTTTGCCCCGGTCTACGAGGCCACGGCCGCCGAGCACCCCGACGTGACCTTCGGCAAGGTCGACACCGAGGCCCAGCAGGAACTTGCCG
>JANNNL010000703.1:0-4491 GCA_031398525.1 Actinomycetes bacterium
CCGCCGGTGGCGTCGGTGGTCGTCGTGTACGTCACCGGCGAGCCGGCGATCATGACCACGGCGGTGATGGCGACGCCGGGGATACCCGGCTCGTTCGCATCCTGCACCCCATCACCGTCGAGGTCGTTCCACACGGAGTCGCCGAGCGAGCCCGGTCCCTGATATCCGAAGTCCTGCACATCGGAGGTCGGGGCCAGCGCGGTCAGCGTGACCGCCGAGGTGTTGTCGTCGCCACCATCGGCGTCACCGGTCGGCAGCACACCCGCCGGGAGCGAGGCCGGATCGTCCGTCACCGTCCAGTCGCCGAGCGGCTGACCGGTGAACCCGTAGGAACCGTCGGGGCCCGTGACCGTGGTCAGGGTCACCGGTGATCCACCGACCGTGGTGGTGATGGTGACGGTGACGCCCGGGATGCCGGGCTCGCCGGCATTCTGCACGCCGTCGCCGTCGAGGTCGTTCCAGACCAGGTCGCCGAGCGAGCCCGGTCCCTGGTAGCCGAAGTCCTGCGTGTCGTTGGTTGGCGTAACGGCCGAGAGCGTCACGTTCGAGGTGTTGTCGTTCCCACCATCGGCATCACCGGTCGGCAGGACACCGGCCGGCAGCGAGGCCGGATCGACGGTGACCGTGAAATCACCGAGCGGCAAGCCGTCGATCAGATAGCCGCCGGTGGCGTCGGTGGTCGTCGTGTAGGTCACCGGCGAGCCGGCGATAGTGACCACGACGGTGATGGCGACGCCGGGGATGCCCGGCTCTCCGGCATCCTGCACTCCGTCGCCGTCGATGTCGGTCCAGACGAAGTTCCCGATCGAGCCGGGGCCCTGGTAGCCGAAGTCCTGCGTGTCGTTGTCCGGCGCGAGCGCCGACAACGACACATTCGAGGTGTTGTCGTTCCCACCATCGGCATCACCGGTCGGCAGCACGCCGGCCGGCAGCGAGGCCGGGTCGACAGTGACGGTGAAGTCACCGAGCGGCAGGCCGTCGACCACATAGCCACCCGTGGCATCGGTGGTCGTGGTGTAGGTGACCGTCGAGCCGCCGATCACCGTGGTGACGGTGATGTCGACGCCGGGGATGCCGGGCTCGCCCGGATCCTGCACGCCATCGCCGTTCAGGTCGTTCCAGACGAAGTCACCGAGCGAACCAATTCCCTGGTAGCCGAAGTCCTGCACCAGCGAGGAGGGGGCGAGGGCGGTCAGGGTGACCATCGAGGTGTCGTCGAGTCCACCGTCGGGATCGCCCGTGTTGACCACGCCCGCCGGGAGCGTCGCCGGATCGACCGTCACCGTCCAGGCTCCCAACGCCAGACCGGTGAACCCGTACGAACCGTCCGGGCCAGTGGTGGTGGCGACGGTCACCGGCGAGCCGTTGACCGTGAGGGTCGCCGTCACGGTGACGCCGGGCAGGCCGGGCTCGCCCGCATCGCGCCCGCCGTCGCCGTCGAGGTCGTTCCAGATCAGATCGCCGAGCGAGCCAGGACCCTGATACCCGAAGTCCTGCGTGTCCAAGTCGGGGGTCGCGAGCGTCAGGCTGGTGCCCGAGGTGTTCGGGGTGCCGGTGCCGTCGGCATCGAACGTCTGGTTCAGACCGCCCGGCAGGTCGGCCGTGTCGACACTGACTGTGTAATCGCCAAGCGGGAGCCCGTCGACCAGATAGCCGCCGTTGGCATCGGTGACCGCCGAGTACAGCACGATCGAACCGGCGATCATGCTCGTAACGGTGACCTGCACCCCGGGGATCCCGGGCTCACCGGCGTCCTGCACGCCATCGCCGTTCACGTCGATCCAGACGAAGTTCCCGATCGAACCTGGGCCCTGATAACCGAAGTCCTCCACATCCGACGCCGGAGCGACGACGGTCAGCGTGACCGCCGAAGTGTTGTCATTCCCACCGTCCGGGTCGCCCGTGTTGGTAACCCCGAGCGGCAACGTCGCCGGATCGACCGTGACCGTGTAATCACCCAACGCCAAACCGTCGACCAGGTAGGCCCCGGTCGGACCGGTCACCGCCGTAGACGTGACCGGAGTGCCGTTGACCATGGTGACGACCGTGACCGTCACCCCGGGTAGGCCGGGCTCGCCCGGATCCTGCACCCCGTCACCATTCAGATCGTTCCAGATCAGATCACCGATCGAACCAGGACCCTGATACCCGAAGTCCTGCACATCCGACGACGGCGCAACCGCCGTCAACGTGACGGCCGACGTGTTGTCGTTCCCACCATCGGGATCACCCGTCTGCACGAGCCCGCCGGGCAACCCGGCTGGATCGACCGTGACCGTGTAATCCCCCAACGGGAGACCGGCGACTAGATAAGCGCCCGAAGCGTCGGTGACATCGGTATACGTCACCGTCGCCCCATCGATCACCGTGGTGATCGTGACGGTGACACCCGGGATGCCGGGCTCACCGGCATCCTGCACGCCATCGCCGTCGAGGTCGTTCCAGATCAGATCACCGATCACGCCGTCGCCGGTATACCCGAAGTCCTGCGAGTCCGCCACCGGGGCGATCACCGTCAGGGCAATGATCGAGAGATTGGCCGTGCCGGTGCCGTCGAAGTCAACCGTCTGGGTCATGCCCGCAGGCAGCGTGGAAGGATCGACCGCCACGCTGAAGGTGCCGATCGGCAGGCCGGTCACGTGGTACACGCCCGTGGCGTCGGTGGTGGTCGTGTAGGTGAGTGTGGCACCGGCGATGACGGTCGTCACCGTGATGTCGACGCCCGGGATACCGGGCTCGCCGGCGTCCTGCACGCCGTCGGCGTTCAGGTCGTTCCAGACGAAGTCACCGAGCGCACCGACGCCCTGGTACCCGAAGTCCTGCACCAGTGACACGGGGGTGGGGCCGGTAAGCGTGACCGCCGAGGCGCTGTCGAACCCGCCGTCGGGGTCGCCGGTGTTGGTCAGGCCGACGGGAAGGGCGGCCGGGTCGACGGTCACGGTGTAGCCACCGAGCGGGAGGCCGGTGACGTTGTAGATGCCGTTGGCATCGGTCACGGCCGAGTAGGTCACCGGTGACCCGGCGATCGTCGTGGAGACAGTGACGGTGACGCCGGGGATGCCCGGCTCGCCGAGATCGATCAGCCCGTCACCGTCGAGGTCGTTCCAGATCACGTCGCCGATGGCGCCGGGACCCTGGTACCCGAAGTCCTGGGTATCGGAGGCCGGGTCGACCGCCGTGAGGGTGACCTGTGAGGTGTCGTCGAGCGTGGCGTCCGGGTCGCCGGTCTGGTTCATGCCGGCGGGGAGGGTGGCCGGGTCGACGGTCACGGTGTAGTCACCGAGCGGCAGGCCGTCGAGCAGGTAGGAGCCGTCGGGGCCGGTCACGGTCGAGACGGTGAAGGGGGCTCCGCCGATGGTGGCGGTGGCGGTGACGGTGACGCCAGGGATGCCGGGCTCGCCCGGATCGAGGAAACCGTCGCCGTCGAGGTCGTTCCAGATCAGGTCACCGATCTCGCCGGGGCCCTGGTAGCCGAAGTCCTGCGAGAGGGCGACGGGAGCGACGAGGGTGAGGTCGACCGTCGACGTGTTGGCGGTCGGTGTGCCATCGGCATCGAACGTCTGGGCGGCACCGGCCGGCAGCGTGGCCGGATCGACGGTCACCACATAGGAGCCGAGCGGGAGACCCGACACTCCGTACAGCCCGGAGGCGTCGGTGGTGGCGGTGTAGGTGACCGTCGAGCCGCCGATCACCGTCGTGACGGTGATGTCGACGCCCGCGATGCCGGGTTCACCGGCATCCTGCACGCCGTCGGCGTTCAGGTCGATCCAGACGAAGTCGCCGAGCGCACCGATGCCCTGGTAGCCGAAGTCCTGTACCAATGAGACGGGCGCCAGGCCCGTGAGGGTCACGACCGAGGTGCTGTCGAATCCGCCGTCGGGGTCGCCGGTGTTCGTCATGGCGGGTGGCAGGGTGGCCGGGTCGACGGTCACGGTCCAGGCGCCGAGCGGCAGTCCCGTGAATCCGTACGAGCCGTCGGGGCCGGTGATCGTCGTGAGGGTGACGGGTGAACCGCCGATCGTCGTCGTCACGGTGACGGTGACCCCGGGAATGCCGGGCTCACCCGCATCGACGATGCCGTCACCGTCGAGGTCGTTCCAGATCAGGTCGCCGATCTCGCCCGGACCCTGGTAACCGAAGTCCTGGCCGAGGTCGTCGGGCACGGCGGCCGTGAGCGTGGCAGCCGAGGTGTTGGCCGAGACGACGCCGTCGGCATCGAACGTCTGGGTAACGCCTGCCGGCAGATCGGCGTCGTCGACGGTGACCGTGTAGGTGCCGAGCGGGAGCCCGTCGACGAGGTAGCCACCAGTCGCGTCGGTGGTCGCGGTGTAGGTGACCGGGGAGCTGGCGATGGTCGTCGTGATCGTCACGTCGACGCCGGTGTTACCGGGGTCACATGCATCCTGCACGCCGTCACCGTTGAGGTCGTTCCAGACGACGTCGCCGATCGTGCCGGGTCCCTGGTAACCGAAGTCCTGCTGCAGGTCAGCC